>URWZ01000016.1 GCA_900551625.1 uncultured Collinsella sp. | reverse complement strand
ATAGCGTAGCGTCTCGTGGGCTCGGAGATGTGTATAAGAGACAGGAGCGTGATATGGCAGGGCTGGCTCGAAGCAACCACGTTGAGCTTGCGCAGGCGGTCGATGTCCTCGGGCAGAAGGTTCTCCAGGTGCTCGAGCGTGTTATGGCCGTGCTGGGGCAGGCCGTACAGATCGGCCGCCTCCTCGAAGATATCCAGCGCGGCATGAATCGCACCGTCACCAATGACGTGGATGCGCACGGTGTGACCGCGCTCCGCGGCCGCCAGAACCAGTTTGCGCATGCGCTCAACCGGGACCGTCAGACGGCCCTGGTCGCCCGGGAAGCGCGGATTGGTATAGGGCTCAGTGAGATATGCCGTGTGTTCACTCGACACGCCGTCGAAGAACTGCTTAAAACCCGGCGCCGAAAGCAGCGCGTTGTTCGCGTAACGTACCTGCAGCTCTTCCAGACGCGACTGGTCATCCAGCAGCGTGGGAAACAGATGGGCACGAATGCCCAGCCTACCGGCCGTCTGCAATTTGTCGTAGACATCGTCGCGGATAAAATCGCAGCCCGGCATGGGCATGAGCGACATATCGCAGATCGAAGTAATACCCTGCTCGGCCATGCGCCTCATTTGATCGGCGTAAGCGCTTGCGATGCGACCTTCGCCCAGCCACTCAAGGCAGCGCGGCAGCAGCTGCATGGCAGCCGCTTCGTGCGCAATGCCCGTGAGCTCGCCGCTTGCGTCCTTGTCGTAACTGCCGCCCGCTGGCGGCTCGCTGTCGCGCGTGACGCCGAGCGCCTCGAGTGCGCGGCTGTTGAGCCAAAGCGTGTGCCCGTCGCCCGAATACATAACGCAGGGACGATCGGGGAATGCTGCATCGAGCGACGCCTTGGTAGGATGCTCGGGCGGGTCCCAACGGTAGTCGCGCCATCCCTGCGTCACAACCCAGGCGTCGTCGGGCAGATCCTGGGAAAACTCGAGCGCGTGTTGCACCAGTGCCGCCTCGGACGTACCCATATCCATGAGCATGTACGGCGAGGAACCGACCGAGGTATGGAAGAAGTGCAGATGAGCGTCATGGAAACCGGGGCAGACAAACTGCTCGCCGCAGTCGATAACCGGCGTGGCGGCAGGCGCGGCGGCAATCACGTCATCGGGCGCACCGACTGCGACGATACGGTCGCCTGCGATGGCAATCGCCAGCTCGCGGGCGGTATCGATGCCGTCTTGCGCGGTAAAGACGTTCTTGGAGCGGATAATCCGATCGATATGTTGCATGGGCATCCCCATCTCTGGCAGGAAATTCAACACCCCCGAGTGTACTCCCCCGCCCTTGTAACAAAACCCCAAGCGGCAAACGGCAACTTTACCAGCCCTAGCGGCAGGTGGCATACTGGAGAGAGCCTGTACGATTTTGCGATCAACCCAGCAAGGAGCAAATCGACCATGACGAAGACCAAGGCACAGCAGATTATGGCGGCGACCGAGGCTCGCGCGGCTGACGACGTCACCGCAGCCATCAAAGATATCGCTACCGAATTTGAACCATATATCATCAAGCAGCGCCGGCACTTCCATAAGCACCCGGAGCTGAGCCTTGCCGAGGAGCGCACGACCTCCGACATCGCCAACCAGCTCGACGCCATGAATATCCCCTACGAGCGTCCGCTCAAGACCGGCTTGGTGGCAACGCTTCGCGGTACCGCGCCGGATGCCTACCGCGAGGACGGCACGCCACGCCGCCGCATCCTGCTGCGCGCCGACATCGACGCCCTGCCCGTCACCGAGCAGACCGGCGAGGAGTTCGCCAGCGTCAACGAGGGCTGCATGCACGCCTGCGGTCACGACTGCCATATCGCCATGATGCTCGGCACGCTGCAAATCCTGCGCCATATGACCGACGACATCCACGGCGAGGTCCGCATCGTCTTCCAGCCCAGCGAGGAAAACGGCCAGGGCGCCAAGCTCATGATCGGCACGGGCGTGCTCGACGGCGTCGATGGCGCCTACGCCGCGCACATCTGGAGTGAGGTCGACGCCGGCACCGTGAGCTGCGAGCCCGGTCCGCGCATGGCCAATACCGACTGGTTCCGCATCGACGTCCGCGGCACCTCGTGCCATGGCGCCATGCCCCAGCGAGGTCACGACGCCGTCATGGTTGCCGCCGAGATTGTCAACGCCCTGCAGACCATCGTCTCGCGCGAAATCAGCCCCTACGAGCCGGCCGTCATCACCGTCGGCGAGCTGCACGGCGGCACCGCGCGCAACGTTATCGCCGGCACGGCCTACCTCGCCGGCACGGTGCGCACCTACGGAGATTCGACCCACGAGGAAATGCCGGAGCTTATGCGCCGCATCGTGGAGCATACCGCGGCCGCCTTGGGCGCCGAGGCAGAGCTCACCGACTACACCATCGCCAACTACAAGGTCGAAAACGACGCCGCCTCGAGCGAGCGCTGCCGTCAGGCCGTGGTCAAGTGCTTGGGCCCCGCGGGCGAAGGCCATTATCGCGGCACGCTTTCGGGCGAGGACTTCTCGGAGTACCTGCGCCGCGTGCCGGGCGTGCTCGCCTTTGTTGGCACGCGCAACCCCCAGATTGGCGCCACGTACGCCCAACATTCTTGCTTCTACAAGATTGACGAGACCGTGCTGGCAAAGGGCTCCATGGTGGCCGCCCAGTATGCTATCGACTTTTTGGCCGAGCCCACGCAAGAGGAGCTCGACGGCCCCACGATCGCCGCGGTTGCCGAGACCAACCCCGACTTGGCCGCCAAGCTGCGCTCTGCCAAGGCCACGGCCGCTGAGGCGCGCGACGCCATGCACGATGCTCGCACCGCCCGCCATGCTGCAATCAAGGGCATCCACGATGCGCGGGCTGCCGCTCGCCACGAGGAAAAGCGCGACGAGTAGCCGTCACGCCCATCCATAACAGCCTGGCTAAAGCAAAGCGGGGGCGGACGTTATCTCAACGTTCGCCCCCGCTTATGTGTCGACCGTTTTTCTAGCGCGTCCTCCGTCACGCCAGGTAAGAGCGAAGGATGGTGAGCCAGCGTGGGGGTTCGAGGTGGATGATATCGTCGGGAACTCCGGCGGGCGCATAGCCGCCAAAGAGCAGACCGGCATCTGCCGGATTGATGAGGCGCACGATCCATACGACGACGACCAGCACGCACAACACGGTGACCGCAATGTCGATACCACGCTTTAGCTTGCTCGATGCCACCTCCTCGCGCACGAACGCGAGCACAAACGCAATCGGCACCACACAAAACAGCGGATGGTAGGCAAAGGCAGCCGCATAATCGAGGCGCAGCGCCGCCAGCCACGCCCTCGTCATGCCGCATCCCGGACAAGGAATGCCCGTCATCAATCGAAAAATGCAGCCAATGTCGAGCAGGTAGAGCGCGAGCCAGGCGACAAAGAGCGCGCCGGTGCAAAAAAGGGCGCGGCGAAGGAGCTCTGCCGTGCCCCTATGTCCCTGGAAGCTGTTCACGCCGCCCTTATTGTTAGGCACGAGCGCCAAGGCGAGTGTTGTAAGCCGTTGCCATGGCATTGGTATTATTGATGACGATGTTCATAGCGAAGATGGGACCAAGGCCGCACAGGAGCGCGCCGAAGATCTGCCACAGAAGAACGGTGGTGCCGTTTTCCTGGAACACCAGGCCGTAGCGAGGAGCGTTGGCCTGCAGGCGGTTGCCAATCTTGTAATACCAGTAGTACGCGTAGAAGCCGCAGGTCACAAACGATAGAAGGATGAATTCCGCCAGACCCGGCGTGTAATCGCCGTCATCCTGACACAACGTGTTGACGTCGCGTGCCAAGCAATACAGGAAGTAGAACGAATAGATACCGCAGGTCACAAGAGAGAGCAGCAGCCAGCCGATCAGGCTGCGGTCAGCCTTAATGGGGTCATAGCCCATCGGAGCGGATGCGGACTGTTGGGCGTATTGACCGGTGTACTGCTGCTGAGGCTGGGGCGCGGGCTGAATAGCCTGGGCCGGAGCGGGCTGGGGCTGCGGGGCCGCAGCGGCAGAAGCGGCACCAACGGCGGATCCGCAAACAGGGCAGAATTTGGCATCATCCGAAATGGGAGAACCACAAGTGGGACAGAACATGAGCCTCTCCTTTTCCTAAGGCGTCGCACGCCTTCAAACCTTACACGTCTACGTTCTCAACAATAGCCGCGACGTTGTTGCGCAACATTGACCAATTTCCGAGAAATTTTGCTGCAACCGTTTTCCCAGGCATTTTCTTGCTTTCGCAGTAGAAAAAGGCACCCCGGGCTCAGTTGCCCAGGGCGCCTCGACCGGCTATTCGGTTTGATTGTTTTCGGCAGCAGGATTATCGCCCGGCTCATCCGCCGGCGTGGCAACGGCATCCCAATCGGGCTCCGCAGGCGTCGCCTCGGACGCCGGTGCGGGGACAGGAGCAGGTGCCGGGGCAGGGGCAGGCGCGGGTGCCGGGGCAGGTGCAGGCGCGGGCGCCGGGGCAGGCGCAGCACCAGTGGCTGCCGTGGGATTGAATCCCGCAGGAGCAGGCTTCTTCTCACCCGGGAGCACAAAAGTCAAAACGTCGTCCTTGTCCTCATCGGCCCATTCGCTTGCATAACGTGCAGCCCAATAGCCAACGGCACGGTGCTTGAGCATCTTGCCAAAGACCGTAAGGAACACCGTGACGAATGCAATCAGCACCAGGAACAATACGAGCGTGACACCACCGGCGGTAACAATCGCCTCGATACCCGTGGGGCGATAGTAATAGCCGTACGCGCCAATTCCGGCGATGGCACCAAAGACAGCTGTCAAGATCCACGTAATGGCGTTGGAAACCAGGCCCGTCAAAAACTCGGGAAGGAACGAAGCACAGAACAGCTTGGTCTTGTTGTGCTTAAAGGCCGCCCAGACCTTATCGAGCGAAAACGCGCTCTCGACGCGCCCGGTCACCGCAAAGTGCATCACGGCAATGTCGGCGAACATCTTAAAGAAGACACCCAGAATCGCCGAGGCAATTAGCGCCAGGACAAGCAGGCCAGCGAGCCAAACAGCGCAGCTTCGAGCGCATAAGAGCCGTAATACGAATACGAGCCTGCGGCGCCAATTACCGCGCCCTCCGCCAGCGAAAGCACTACACCGATAACGGGAATGGCAGCGATAACCTCGAGCACGACCGAAATAACGCTCGAAAAGACTCCGAGACCAAACGACGTGGAACGCATCAGCGGACGATCCATGCCGTCATCGACCTTGAGCGAAAGATCACGGCCCCACTCAATACCAAAGCCGGAACCGCACACGCTCGCAATGCAAGCTGCCAAAAAGCCGATGGCAGCCGCAATGCCGCCAATAACGGGAATAAACAACACGAGCACCGACACAACGCAAATCAGCGCCGGCAAAAACGCGATTTGGCATACACGCTGAAGCACGCCCGGAGTCTTGGTCATATCTTGGAACGCCTGAGCCACACAGCCCTTTGGCACATTCGCCACGGGCGGCTGCGGAACAAACTGCTGGGGCTGAGGCTGTCCCTGGGGAGCGGGGCCAGCGGCACCGGCATTAGGAGCACCACACACGCCGCAGAACTTGTCGTTATCGCCCATGGGGGCGCCACACTGCGAGCAGAACATAGAATCATCCCTTCGTATCTTGAACAAATCACTTGGATCGCAAACGATGTCTTTAGCATCATTATTGCCCAATGTGGGGTCAAATACTCAAAGATGACCGATTTGCAAGATACACGGCGCCAGCAGGCGGTTCGTTGAATACGTCTGTGCTAGTTCGTTCCGCGGAAGCCCTTGCCGACAATCTCGGAGCTGTCGACGATCGTGATAAAGGCACCCGGATCGACCTCGCGCGCATAACGGCGCAGCTGCACGGCCTCGCGACGGCTCAGCACGCTCATGATCACCGTCACGCACTTGCCCGAGAAGGCACCGTAGCCGCGGCTGATGGTCGCCGTGCGGTTGAGATGCTTGACGATAAACTCCTCGACCTTAAGGGGCTCGGAACAAATGACCGTGCAGACTTTGCGCAGATGAATGCTCTCAATGGCTTTGTCGACCACAAGCGTCTTGGCAAACAGGCCGAGCACGCAATACAGACCGACACGCGGGCCATACAAAAAGGCCGCGATGGTCACGATGCCGATATCGACCAGTAGCAGGGCGCGGCCAATCTCGAGCGTGGTGCGGCGTTTGAGGATCATAGCGAGAATGTCCGTGCCACCCGTCGAGGCGCCGATGTCAAAGACGATGGCACTGCCGAGCGCCGGCAAGATGACGGCAAAGCACAGGTCGAGCCACATATCACCCGTCAGAGAGACATCGGTCGGAATAAAGAGCTCAAACAGCGAAACATAGGCGGACAACGCAAACGAGGCGAAGACGCTCCACAGAATTGCCTTGCGTTCCAAAAAGATAAAGCCCAAGACGACGAGAACCGCGTTGATAATCCACATAAAGACGCCGACGGGCAGGGTCGGGAACAGCGTGGACAGAATGACCGACACGCCCGAGGTGCCGCCAAAAGCAAAGTGATTAGGGGTTTTAAACGCAACGATGGCGAAGGCCGTAAGAATCAGGCCCAGATTGAGCTCGGCAAAAAAACGCGGAAAGCCCGGCTCCTGGCTGCGCTTTTGACCGGCACGCTCGCCGCGCTCGATATCGGTGCGATCAACCACGCGCTCCATCGGCACCACGGGAGGACGATGCATCTCCTCGGCAGCACGCGATGCCGCCTCTGCCGCGGCGGCCTCAATCGCCCATGCCTTGCTTTCTGTTTCGTGCTCGTCGGCCATTACGGCAACCCCTCGTTAACAATTTGGAAACAATGCGCCCATTAGGGTAACGCGGAACGCGACGATTGCAACCCCTAGTTAGACGAGCGGTATACCTACATCGGGGGGCATACAAATAACGGCCGGCCACGCTTTTGCTTGCGCGGTCGGCCGTTTAACGTTTTCGCAGATAAAACCTGCCAAAACAAACCTGTCCCTTTTTGGAAGGTTACTCGTGCTGGTTGGTGCGGTGCTCGTACTCCTCGGGGGTGATGACGTCCTCGATGCGCAGGTTGACGCCTGCCACCTCAAGACCGGTCATCGCAGCCAGACGCTCGGTCACGCGCGCCTTGACGTCGTCGAAAATCGCGGGCGCATAGGCGCCGTACTCGATAATGACGGAAATGTTGACGACCACGCGGTTGTCATCGGTGACCTCGACCGTCACGCCCTTGGTCAGGTTCTCGGCACCAAACTGCTCCTGCACGAAGTGCATGAGGTTACCCTTCATGCCCAGGACGTGCGGCACCTCACGGGTGGCCATGGCGACGATCTTCTCGATTACACCGTTGGAATAGGTCAGCGAGTCCTCGGACTCGTCTGTTTCCTCATCATCCTCGTCCGCATCATCGGCGGGCTCGGCCTCGACGAGTGCCTCATCCTCGAGCGTTATGTCCTCGGCCTCGGAGGTGACGGTCTCGTCTGCCTCGAGCTCGGTATCGGCCACATCGACCTTCGTGTTAAAAGCCATGGTTCCTCCTTATGCCCGCCGCACACGCGGCGGTCGAATACATACTAGCGGCCGCTAAACAGACGACCGAAGAAGTTGACGATCCCGTTCTCGCCGTCACGGATCTGGCCAATCACGGCGCCGATCAGTACAAAGAATGCGATGACGAGCGTGTCCCACAGGCCGAGCGTGAGCACCAGTACGGCGAGCACAAAACCAGCGACGGCTCCAAGCGTGGTATTGGGATGACGGACGGCATAGCTCCAGATGGCTGCCCCCGTACCCTTGATGAGACCCATGGCCTCATCAAAATCATTGGCGACCGCGTCATGCGACTCGGTACCCTCCACCTTGGGATCGACGACCTCGCTAGCCGGCGCGGCGCTCTGATCGATAGTCAGGCGCGGAGTGCGGACGGTCTTGTCTTGATTGGTATCACTCACCGGAAACCTCCACGGTCTGGACGGTAGTCTTGGACGGTAAAAAACGAACGCGCACAGTCGTGCCCGGCGTGCCGAGCATGGTGTCGCAGGCCTCCTCGATACGTTGCTGCATCGCGGCTGCAAGGGAGGCCACATCCCGGTCGTCGAGCGCGATGGCGTCGACCTTAAAACGGACGCGCGATTCGTCGGAGCCCTGCACGCGCGCCTCGACATGCTCGACCATCACGCGGTCGTCGCGCTCTGCCGCGGTGCGAGCACACGAGGAGAGGGCGGCGAGCGTGACCTCGATATTACGCTCCCCCGCCGGATGCACGCAGGACGGCTCGCGACGAGCAAACATCAGGCGAAAGAAACACACGAGCACGCCGAGCGCCACGACACCGCCGCACGCCGTAACAACGATGCGAGGCAGCGGATCGCGCATCAGCAGCATAAAGCGATAGGTATATGGCCCCCAAAACTGGCAGACCAACGTACCCAGCGCCACAACGGCGGCGACAAGATACACGATCGCCAGGGCTCGTTTGAGCACGCGCATGCGGCGCTCCCTTCAAATCTCGATCCAAGGAATGCAAAACGATTCGCATCATTATAAAAGAGCCGGGTCCGGTGCCTCATTGCACGCGAATCCGGCTCATCTATTCCACGAGGCTTGCATGCTCGCTTCATTATGCCCAGATATGCACGGCTCAATCCGTGCGGGCGCTACTCCTCCTCGAGGGCAGCGATGACCTCGTCGGTCATGTCCATGGTGCTGTAGACGTCCTGGACGTCGTCGAGCTCCTCAAGACGGTCGATGAGGCGCTGAACCTTCTTGGCGTCGGCACCGGAGACCTCGGTCGGGGTGGTCGGGACCATGGTGGTCTCGGAGCCCTTGACCTGGACGCCCTGCTCCTCGAGCGCCTTGGAGACAGCCATGACCTCGTTGGCAGTAGTCCAGACGATCCACTCCTCGCCGGCGTCCTCGTAGTCCTCGCCACCGGCCTCGGCGATGGCCATCATGAACTCATCCTCGTCACCGGCAGCACCGTTGGCGATCATGGTCTCCTTCTTGGCGTTCTCGTCCAGGATCTCCTTGGCGACGACGATCTGGCCCTTGCGCTCAAACTGGAAGGCGACGGAGCCGGAGGTGCCCAGGTTGCCACCAGCGTGGGAAAAGGCGGAACGGACATCAGCAGCGGTGCGGTTCCGGTTGTCGGTCAGGCAGTCGACGTAGACGGCGACACCGGCGGGACCGTAGCCCTCGTACACGATGTTCTCGTAGACGGCGGCGTCGGCACCCGAACCAAAGGCCTTATCGATAGCGGACTTAATCTTGTCCTTAGGCATGGACTGAGCCTTGGCCTTAGCGACGGCAGCGGCGAGGCTGGCGTTGTTCTCGGGCAGCGGGTCACCGCCGAGACGGGCAGCAACGGTGATGTTGCGGCTCAGCTTGGAGAAGAGGGCGGAACGCTTGGCGTCCTGCGCGCCCTTACGATGCTTGGTTGTGGCCCACTTAGAGTGTCCGGACATACGTGTCTCCTATCGGTTTCGACCTAAAGCCCAGCGTGAATGCTCGGGCAATATAAACAAACGTCGTTATGATATACCTACTGGCCTGCGAGATAAACCCCAAAATGAAGGCGTCGTGATGATACAAGCCGTTGGGGCAAAGCAACCTGTCCCCGATATACCAATCTTGGGCTAGGCCCAGAGGAGGTCGCTGCGGGTGATCGTGGCACCGATGGCAAAAGGCATGCATGCGATGACCGGGTACAGGTAGCGCATGTAGGTCGAGCCGTTGCAGGGACCGATCAGGCACACGGCGAGCACGCCCAGCAGCGGTATCCAGATGGCCAGCGCGCGCCACGAATGGCGGCGCAACAGGTAGACCACTACGGAGATCATGATCCACACGTAGGTGGCCGAGCTCATGGTGAGCGAGATAAACGGGATGCGCTGCACCGCCACGCGGTACAGGTTAATCAGGTGGTCGCACCAGCGCACGGCTTTGCTGTCGACCGGATGGAAGTCAAAGTACTTGAGGTTATCGGGCTTCGCCATGATCTCGGCACTGCGCGCCGTGCTGTAGACCCACGCATCGCGAGCGCTCGGATAGAAGTACCCGTAGTAGTTATTGACGAGCGCCGAGATATAGCACTCGGGGTCCTTTTTGAACATCTGGGCCCACACCTCAAAATAGGCCTTGATGTCCTCCTGCGAGGCGTACTCGTTAAAGCAGTTCTTGACGGCATCGGACTTATCCGGGTTGTAACGGCGGCCCAGATTCTCGTACTTGAGCACACGGTCAATCACGGCACGCTCTTCGTCGGTCACCAAGCCGTCGCAAGGAGCCTCCACGATGGTGCCGTCCTCCTTAACCGTGGGGTTGACACCCGAGTTGAGGCCGTCGTGCTTTTGGACGAAGCGCGCCGTCTGCTGAAACGGAATCGAGAGGATCTCGCGCTTGGAGCCCGGCGTGATATCGTGCGCCGGCATAAAGACCTTGGTGAAATACATGTTGGAGACAAGGCAGAGCGCAAGCACTGCGAGCACGCCGACCCAGCGGAAGCGTGGCGTGGCGTACGAGGGCGTGACGCCAGACTGTTTGGCCACGCGACGGGCCACATGCGCGTCCCAAGCGCAAAACGCCGCCGCAATCACGCAGGCCGCCAACGGAAAGACCAGGCCGCCATTGCGCAAAAACGTGGAACCCATGGCACCCAGCACGAGCAACAGCCAGTCGTGGCGTGCAAAGAGCACAGGCGCCTGTTCGCCCGCGCGCTTGGCATTGGCATCGCGACGGGGCAGGCCACATGCCACGAGCTTGACGGTCTGAACGAGCAGCACCAAAAACGCATCGGCAAACAGCACGTCTTTGGTCAGCAGCGCCGCATAGTTGGAGAACATCGGCATAAACGCAAAGAACAGCAAGGTGACGCCACGGACCGGCAGGCTCACGCCCAGCTTGCGCAGCGACGATATGGAATAGGCCATGCAGGCGGCCGTGATGACAAATTGGGCACAGGTGTAGATGGCAAGGCCCGCATTGGCGCTATTGAACAGCGAAAGCCCCAGTTGCACGCACGAGCCGATGATGGCCGTGTGCACCACCGGATGATGGCCGTTGAGCAGCACGTTGGGGTTAAGCAGGCGCAGGTAATCGCTCGTGCCGTTGGGGTAGTTGAACCATTGGCGGATCTGCGCGCCCGTATCTCCCATAAAGAGGCCGGGCAGCGAGGCGATAAGCGTGGGCGCCCAGGCAATCATGAGCACAAGAAACGGCCCGACAAAGGGATGGACCGAGAGCACGGCGTGGGCAACACGCCACACGCGGCCAAAGTGGGTCTCCGAAAACGGAATGCGGCGGGAGCTCAACCAATCCAAAAACTCAAAAGCCAGATAGAAGGCCACAATCGCCAGAAGCATCCAGCCCGCGCCGCCAATCCAGGCGCAGATAACGCGTGCCTTGTCGCCCAGCACAATCTCTGCCGAATCGGTAAGGTCGTAGCTACGGCCGAACACCATGCAAACGGCAAAGAACAGCGATGGCAGCACGACCGACGGGCGCCAAGCGTCACCGCGGCCAAAGAATACGTAGCGAAACGGCAGCGTAAGCAGGCAGGCAAGCGCAAGCAGCATGACCGCGTCGGTATGGCCGGCAAACGAGAGGAGCACCTCGTAGCACACGTACAGCATGCCCGAGGCTTTGGGGTCAATCGCCAAGACTGCGTTGCTCGACACCGGGGCGGGATCGATGGAAAACGCCGTGGTCGCCAACAGCGCGAGCAAAAATGCGATGAGCGTCTGCTTGGCGGGGTAGCGCTTAAACCAGACGATGCGGGCAGCGTCGCGCGCAGCCGTTGTGGAGAGGTCGGAATCCTTCACAGTCCGAAAGCCTTTCTAGAAACCTGCCAAAAAGGGACAGGTTTATTTTGGCAGGTTTTATCTGGGGAAACGTTACGGTTCTGTCATCGTTGCCCGGCAAAACCACCACAAAGGTGCCTGTCCCCCTTGTGGTGACATGTGGTGGCTAGGCGTCGAGGTAGATGCGCTGGGGGCGATTGCGGTGTCGGGCGAAGATGATGAGCGCCAGTCCTGCGATTACGAGCGGCAGGCTCAGCAGCTGACCCATGGTGATGACGCCGCCCAGCAGATAGCCCAGCTGGGCATCGGGCACGCGCACGAACTCAACGAGAAAGCGGACGATGCCGTACCCCATCACGAACACGCCCATAAACGTACCCTGAGGCAGCAGCGGCTTTTTGCGGCTGAGCACCTGCAAAATACAGAAGAGCACGACGCCCTCAAGAAACGCCTCGTAGAGCTGGGAGGGATGGCGCGGCATATCGCCCGCGGCGCCGCCGAAGATCACACCCCAGGGCAGATCGGTCGGCTTGCCCCACAGCTCGCCGTTGACAAAGTTGGCGCAGCGCCCCAGGCACAGGGCCAGCGGAGCACCGATAACGGCAAGGTCGGCGATAGTCCAGGCATCGAGCTTGTACATACGGCACACGAGCACGCCACCGATGATGCCGCCCACCAGGCCGCCGTGGAAACTCATGCCGCCTTCGTTGGTGGCGAAGATCTCGAGCGGATGCGCCCAGTAGTAGCCATCACCGTAAAAGATGACGTAGAACAGGCGGGCGCCAATGATAAGGCCAAAGACCACACCGACCACGACGCTCGTCAGGTCGTCGACCGTAATGTCGAAACCCCAGCGACGCTGCGTGCGATACATGACGACCGCCGTGAGCAGAGCGCCGACCACGTAGGCCAAGCCGTACCAGTAGATGGTGATGGGCCCCGCCGAAATCGCGACGGGATCAAGCATATGGTAGAGGTCGTTGAGCATATCGGTCCCCTTGCTCCCTACATACAAATGCGGCCGCGGGCCTTGCGCTCGCAGCCGCATATTTGGGCGTGACGTCTATGCGGAGCACATCGCCCGCAGCTTTCGCATCTTAGAACGGCGCATACTCGTCGTACAGATCCTCGGCCTCGCCGGAGGCGTTGACCTGCTCGACACGCGTAACGCCGGGCACATGCTCCTTGAGGATACGCTCGATACCCATGGACAGGGTCAGTGCGCTCATAGGGCAGCCGGCGCAGGCACCCTGAAGCTCAAGCTGGACGACGCCCTCGTCGTCGACGCCCACATACTCCATATCGCCGCCGTCAGCCTGCAGGTTGGGGCGGATCTCCTCAAGAACCTTCTTAAGCAGCTCTTCGTTAACAGCCACAGGGGCTCCTTTCTCACAATAACGCGGGCGCGCCCGCGGACAGAGCTATGTTACTACAGCCATGTACCCGCTCACGAGCCGTCCATGCGCGCGGACACGACTTTCACGAGCAGTCAATTTGGGACGGGGCTTTTTAGCTGCTTTTGCCGACGCCCGGCGCTAGCACACGCTGCCGCTACTGCTGAGTTTGTTCCCCGGTGCCGATGTGGACATCGACGATAACCTGGCGGTAGCTGATGCCGCAGGAGTCGAGAATGCGGCGACTGATGCGGCCGTCGTCGGTGTCGGCGTACTTATTGTCCAGGTAGACAACCTCGCCCACGCCCACCTGCGCCAGGATCTTGGCGCAGTCATGGCACGGGAACAGCGTGACGTAGACCGTGGAACCCTCAAGGTCTTTGAGCGAGCCGCGGTAGTTGAGCACGGCGTTTGCCTCGGCATGGACTACGTAGTTGTGCTTGTCCTGCAACGGGTCATCGCTCGTGCCCCACGGGAAAAAGTCATCGTTGAGTGCCGAGGGCGTACCGTTGTAGCCCACCGAAAGGATGCGGTGGTTGGTGTTGGCGATGCACGCGCCCACCTGCGTGTTGGGGTCCTTGCTGCGGCGCTGCGCGGCGATGGCCACGCTCATAAAGAACTCGTCCCAGCTAATAACGTCGCGGCGCTTGCCCGACGTGGTTTGATGAAGATCGTCCGACATGGCAGACACCTCCGAAATCGCAATAGTTTGACCCATTGTAGCAGGTGGAAGGTGGAGACGTTTTTGTCCCACCGCCCCCCATCGCTACTGAACTGCCTCCCATTTCTTGGACATGAGAAATGGGAGGCTTTTTATGCGTGTC
>URWZ01000015.1 GCA_900551625.1 uncultured Collinsella sp. | reverse complement strand
CTCACGACGGAGGCCACATTAAGTGGCCTCCTGTTCGTGCGGAACTCGCGATAAAGTTCATATATGGCGGCAGGCGCCCGCCCCGCCCCCGAGGAGCATCTCTCATGCAAAAACTGTCGTGGGGTAAAGTCCGAGGTCAGTGGCGTTTTATACCGAGAAATTCAAAAAAGTGGAAAATTCATTACATATTTGCGTTGACTTTAGGTAACTAAAGTTTCATACTCCTTTTCAACCACTGGGGGATGTGAACACGCACGGATCGTTCACATCATGATTGAAGAGGATTTCTTAGACATGTTCACGCATCAGCTAAACATTATCAGCGTAGTAATTATCTGATGCGGGTTAGCACATACAGCTAGCCCGTACGATAACGGGCGGCTGATGAAGATGAGGGCCGTCGAGCGCAACCGACGGCCCTCATTTTTTATGTCTAGGAAGTTCTTTTTAGAGGAGGAAATGTAATGAACGGAGTTTTGCTCATGGTTGTGGCCGCGGCGGTGCTCGCCTGCGGCTATCTGGGCTATGGCCGATGGCTGGCCAACAAGTGGGGCGTTGACAAAGAGGCCCTCACGCCGGCCAAGCGCATGAAAGACGGCAACAGCTTCTCGCCCGTCTCCGCCTTCACCGCGTTCTCGCACCAGTTCAGCTCGATCTGCGGTGCCGGCCCTGTTACGGGTACGATCGTCGCTATGGCCTTCGGCTGGCTTCCCGTCGTGCTCTGGGTCCTCGTCGGCGGCATCTTCTTTGGCGCCGTCCACGACTTTGGCGCCCTGTACGCCTCGATGAAGAACAACGGCAAGTCCCTGGCCCAGCTCATCGAGAAGTACATCGGCAAGACCGGCCGTCGCCTGTTCCTGCTGTTCTGCTGGCTGTTCTGCATCATCGTCATCGCCGCTTTCACCGACATGGTCTGCAAGACGTTCATGTTCACCCCGGCCGTTGACGCTTCTGGTGCTGCTACCGGTGCCATCGACTTCACCAAGTCCTATGCCGCTGGCTGCGCTGGCACCATCTCCATCCTGTTCACCTTCGTCGCCATGGCCTTTGGTTGGGCCCAGAAGAAGTTCAACCTCACCGGCGCTGCCGAGTTCGTCACCGGCGTGGTACTCATGGTCCTCATGTTCGCCGTCGGCATGCAGTTCCCGGTCTACCTGGACAAGTTCCAGTGGTTCGCCGTCGTCATGGTCTACCTGGTCTTTGCCGGTGCCATGCCCATCCAGATGCTCAAGACCCCTCGCGACTACCTCACTTCCATCATGATGATCGTCATGATTGTCTGCGCTGTCCTCGGTATCGTCGTCCTGGGCGCTAACGGCCAGGCCACCATCACCGCTCCGGTCTTCACCGGCTTTAGCAATGCCTCGGGCATGATGTTCCCGGTCCTGTTTGTCTCCGTTGCCTGCGGTGCTCTCTCCGGTTTCCACAGCCTCGTTTCTTCTGGTACCTCCTCCAAGCAGGTCGAGAAGGAGCAGGACGCCGTCAAGGTCGGTTACGGCGCCATGATCGTCGAGTCCTTCGTCGGCATCCTTGCCATCATCGTCGCCGGCATCATGTTCTCCGACATGAACACCGCCGGTACCGGCGCCCTCAACGCCGGTGTCGCTTCCACCCCGTTCCAGATCTTCGCCGCTGGCATCTCCCGCGGTATGCAGGCCTTCGGCGTTGACGGCACGCTCGCAACCGTCTTCATGACCATGAACGTTTCCGCTCTGGCCCTGACCTCGCTCGATGCCGTCGCCCGCATCGCTCGCACCTCGTTCTCCGAGTTCTTTGCCCAGACCAACGACGCCCTGGCCATCGAGTCCAAGGCCGGCTACATGAAGGTCCTCGGCAACCCCTGGTTCGCCACGGTCGTTACCCTGCTTCCTGGCCTCGCCCTCGCCTTTGGCGGCTATGCCAACATCTGGCCGCTCTTCGGTGCTTCTAACCAGCTGCTCGGCGGTATGACCATGATCACCCTCGCCGTGTTCTGCAAGTGCACCGGCCGCAAGGGTTGGATGCTCTACGTGCCCGTCGCCTTCCTGCTCTGCTGCACCTTCACCTCGCTGGTCCAGAGCGCCATGGGCTGCATGACCGCCGTCCAGGCCTACGGTTTCTTCGGCACCATCCCGGCTACCGCCACCACGGCTGCCGTTTCCGTCGCCGCCACCAAGGGCCTGCAGCTCGTCTTTGCCGTCCTGCTGATGGTCCTGGGCCTTATCGTTGCCGTCAACTGCCTCAAGGAGTTCTTCGGCAAGGAGGCCGGTTCCATGCCCGACGAGGAGCCCGAGTGGTCCGAGATGGGCAAAGTCGAGTATGGCCGCGCCGCTGCCGCCGAGGCTCCCGCCGACGCCGAGGCTGCCAAGGCCTAGTCAGCTTGATGGACTAACCGTTCCATCCATATGACTCGGAAAGACCGGGTCCGCAACGACGCGGACTCGGTCTTTTTTCTTGCGAGAACGGGTGATGCAAGGGCGCCCTCGCAGATGTTTTGCGTGGATAGGCTCGCGCGTTGTACCATATAGACGTATATGTGTGCATATGAAAGGGGCCCCGTGGCCAAGACGGTATATTCCGATAACCAACAAAATGTCGATGCTCTGGCTGAGCGTCTGAGCGGACAAACGTCGCTTTCTGCCGAGCGGGCAAAGCTGGTTGCCTACGACCTGCTTTGCCGCAAGGCACTCAAGATTAAGTCGAGCGCGCTGGCGCAGATTTTCCGCTCCGTCGATAAGGAATGCGACACCAAGGCGATGCGCGACGAACTCATCGCGGCAAAGATCGTTACCAAGATCGAGGGCAGCGGCATTAACGGACGTCCGGCGTTCTATACCATTCATGCCGAGATAAGTGATGCTCAGGAGCAGCTTGCCGAGGCTGTCGAAGAGGCCGTCGAGGACGTTGTCGAGGCGCCCGCTTCGGTGGAAACGGCCCCGCGCGAGCATGTCGATACCGACGAGCTGCTCGATGAGAACGTCGTTCGCGCCTTTACGGCCAAGGCCGGCCGCGGCGGTTTTGGTGGGGGCGGCAAGCGCGATGCTCAGCGCCGTGCCCAGCAGGAGCGCTTCCGTCGTGCCGTGGCTCAAAAGGATGAACTCGATACCGAGACTGTTGTGACCGAGGTTGCCGCTGAGTCGCAGAAGCCCGCGAAGGAGCAAAAGCCCGTGGAGGCCCAAGAGCCCAAGCGTCGTCGCGGTGCTCACTTTAAGGCTGTGCAGCAGGATGTCGCGCATGAAGCTGAAGAGCCTTCCGAGGTTGCGGACGATGTTGAGGAGTCTGCCAAGAGGGCTCCGGGTTCGTGTCGTCCCGGCCGCGGTTTTGCGGGACGCGCGTATCCCGTAAAGCGTCAGGAGAAGGGCGAGCCGGCTTCGACCGCTCAGGCCGATAAGGCCGAACAAACTGAGAAAACCGTTGAGCCGGTGGCTTGCGAGCAGCAACCTTCCGAGTCGCAGCCTGCGGCCGACGCCGAGGTCAAAGCTCAGCAGTCCGCTGATAAGCAGGCAGGGGAGAGCGCTTCGAGCAAGCCCCGCCGTCGTCGTCACCGTGGCGGTCGTGGCTCAAATGCCGAGGCCGCGGCCGAGAAGGCGGCGACGCAAAGTAAGGATGCGAAGGCTGAGGCCCTGGTGGAGCAGCCCAAGCGCCAGCCGGCGAAGGGGGACAAGCCCGAGCGCTCGCAAAAGGGTCCGTCCGCGCCAAAGCAAGAGCGCAAAGCTCAGGCGGATTCCAAGCGCAAATCCCAGGCGCAGCCCAAACCGACTGCAAACGATGCGGCCGCCCAGCAGCCTGAGCCGCCCGCTCATGGCGAGGTTTCGGCGTTTTCTCTGGCCCGTGTCCTGGGCAGGCAGCTGCTCAAGGTCGTTCCCACGCCTACGGCGCTCTCCAAGATTAAGGAGCAGCAGACTCAAATCGTTAAGGTCGAGGGCAAGGATAACAAAAAAGCTCCGCAGCGCACTCAGCACAACGAGATGTCCAACCGCAAGATTGCCGAGGAGATTGCGATCATCCAGGCTTGGATAGAGCAGAATCGCGGCGCCGACACGCCGGTCGCTTCGCGTCGCCAGCGCGCCTACCAGATTTTTAACGATGAGAAGGCCTTTGACGGCAAACACGGCGAGCGCCTGATTCGGCGTATGACCGAAAAGGGCATCAGCATGCAGGCAATCAAGGTTGCTCCCAACCGTCCTGTGCACTTTACGGGCTTCTTTACGCTGGGCGCCGACAAGCCGTTCATTATGGTCGAGAACCTGGACACCTATGACGAGATCGTCAAGCTCCTGCGCGGCCGCAAGCACGCCAAGCTTTTTGGCACCAAGGTGGGTGGCGTGATCTTTGGCGGCGGCTGCAAGGCGAGCGTTTCACACGCACTGGATGATTATCTGGCCGAGATCGGCTATCGCTTTAACTATGTCTACTACGTGGGCGACATCGACCGAGAGGGTGCGCGCATTGTCGAGCAGACCCGTAATGCCAATGTTGTTGAGATTCGCCTGCATGCCGGTATGTATCGCGCCATGCTCGCCGAGCACAAGCGCCGCGTGAAGGCCGGCGGTGAGTGCGAGCCCGCGGCTGCCAACCAGGGTGTACCGCAGAACCTGGCGGCGACGATCAAAGATCTGCCCATGGTCACGCGCGTGCAGTTCCGCAACGTGCTGCGCGAGGGCGGACGCATTCCGCAGGAGATTCTGATGACCGCCGACTATCGGGATGGCGACTCGGGAAGCTTCGACCGCATGCTGAACAACTAAATTTCGCCGGCCCCGGGAGAGCGTGGACACCGGCTTAGGTTTCCTGCTCTACAGTCCTGCTCACGACGGAGGCCACATTAAGTGGCCTCCTGTTCGTGCGGAACTCGCGATAAACTTAACCCCCGCCCCGGAGCCCAGCGGGCAATCATCGTTGTACCTATCACTGATACCAATAAACCGCTTGCATATCGTCTGTTGGCTTGGCACGGTACAATGCTTGTGGCTTTAAATTTATAAATTAGTGGGGTTAATTCATGGCAGAATCTCGTGCGGAGCGTAGGGCTCGTCGTGCTTTGGTGGAGGCGGCTGAGGGGTCGAAGGAGGAGAAATCTTCTACGAAATCCAAGTCTTCCAAAACTGCAAAAAGCAAATCGACCAAGAGCAGAGCTAAGGCCAAGCGTCCCGGCTCTCGTCGGGGTGAGGACAAGTCACCTCAGACTCGCACCAAGCGCCCGCATAAAGATCCGGTTTCGTCTGCACGTAAGGCTGTGGACCCCAAGTCTCCCTGTTCGATCATGAAAGCTTGCGGTGGGTGTACGGCGCTCAATCGTCCTTATAAGAAGCAGCTCGCCGCCAAGCAGGCTGCTATGGAGGAGCTTTTTTCTTCGCTTTGTGAGCGTGAGGGTATCGCCGTTGATCCTATTCGCGGTATGGGCGTCACCCTGGGCGACCCGGGTAAATATCCTGCGCCGCGTGGCTTTCGCCATAAGGCTGCCACTCCCTTTGCTCCCGGTAAGGAGGGCGCTGTCCGTTGCGGTTTCTTTGAGCGCGGCACGCACAAGATCGTTGCCGTACCCGAGTGCCCTGTCGAGGCGCCGGGTGCCCGTCAGATTCTCAACGGCATCGCACGCGAAGCTGAGCGTCTGCATATTCCCGCCTTTAATGAGGACAAGCATCTTGGTTTGCTTCGCTATGCCGTCGTCCGCTGCGGTTGGCGTACCGACCAGGTCATGGTTACGCTCGTGACCGCCCAGCGTGACTTACCGCATGCGCAGGAGTTCTTTGAAGCCGTGGCGGCACTCGATCCGCATATCGTCACCGTTGCCCAAAATATCAATGGCCGTCCCGGTAACGCCATCTTGGGCGAGGAGACTCGTATCGTCTATGGCGCCGAGTGCATGCGCGACCAGCTGCTCGGTTGCGAATTCGATATCTCCCCTACCGCGTTCTATCAGACCAATCCGCAGCAGACCGAGCTACTCTATCAGCTCGCGATTGACGGCATGGACCTGCAGCAGGGTGACATTCTTATGGACGCTTACTGCGGCAGCGGCACCATCGGTCTGTGCGCCGCGAAGGATGCCCGGGACAGAGGTGTCGGCATTATGCTGCTCGGCGTGGAGCGCAACCCGGCGGGCATTGCCGACGCACGTCGCAATGCCGAGCTCAACGGCCTCACCCGCAGCGCTTGGTTTATGGCCGACGATGCCACCGACTACATCCTAGATGCCGCCGATAACAACGAGCGCGTCGACGTCCTCTCCATCGACCCGCCGCGCGCCGGCTCAACGCCCGAGTTTCTTGAGGCCGCCTGCGCACTTAAGCCGCGCCGCATCACCTATATCAGCTGCAATCCCGTGACCCAAGAGCGCGACCTACACCAGCTCCTCGACGGTGGCTATCGCCTGCTCAAGATCACGCCGGTCGACATGTTCCCTCATACCGACCACACCGAGACCGTCGCGGTCCTCGAGCGCCGCTAATTCTCCGGCACGGGAAAGGGGGCGGCCCGCCTGGACCGCCCCCTTTCATTGGGCATATGAGTCTCGTTACATCCCCTTGCGCAGGTCGCATACGCCGGCTGCCGCCATCTCGCGCAGCAGCGTCTCGCGGTCGCGCGTCACGATCAGGTCCAGCGGGAAGTGAATCTCGTCGAGCAACTTGCGGGCGTGCTCGAGCTTGCCAATGGCCATACCAATGTGGGCATCGGTCGACACACCAATACCCACGCCCAGCTCGGCGCAGCGCTCGGCAATCTTGCGGCATACGGCCCAATGCTCAGTGTCGGCACCGTGCTCAAGACTATGGTTATTGATCTCAATGATCTTGTGCTTGGCCTTGGCCGCCAGCAGCACCTCATCGATATCGAACGGCACGCCCGAACGACCCGTATGCCCAAGCATGAACACCTTGGGGTGCTCCAGGGCATTGATGTACATCTGGGTCGTTTGGGTGAGCGTCGCGCCTTCGGCAAACTGTGGATTATGCACGCTTGCCACCAAATAATCCAAATTACGCGTCACCAAATCGAACAGCGAATGCTGGCGACTGTACGAATCGCCGGCAATATCGAGCGACACGGGAATGTCCTCGCCAAACAAGCTTCCGTCCAGCGAAACGATATCGACCTCGGCGCCGCGAAGCACCAGCACGCCGCTCCAAATGCGCGGCCAGATATCCTGGTTAATAAAGAACTGGAAACTGCGCAGGTCGTTGGGGCAAGCCGTAACCATAGAGCTCAGATGGTCGGCAGATCCGAGCACCTGCAGGCCACGTTCCGCCGCCCAGTACACATTCTCCTCAATGGTTGAGTACGCGTGCGCGGAGAACAGCGTATGAGTATGAATATCACAAGAAAGAAGGTAGAGCATCGGGTCTCCTTATCCGGTATGGCCGTCGCGTATATTCATTGTACGCATAGCTTTCGGCAGTCGTAAAACTGCTTCATCCCAACCACACAACGGCACAGACAACGGGGTCTGGCTTTAAACCAAACCCCGTTTCACGTAAAACATTGTAAGCAGAGCGCTTTACTTTTAACGATACTCGTCGGCCAGCTGCTTCCAGGCGGGCAGTGAGTTAACAATAGTCTTGTAGCTCACACAGTAGCCCAAGCGGAACCAGCCCGGCATACCAAAACTGTCCGAGGGCACCGCGAGCAGCTCATACTTCTTCGCGCGCTCGCAGAAAGCGTTCGCATCGGGCTCCAGCGCCTTCACCCACAGGTAGAATGCACCATCCGGCTCAACATAGGTGTAGCCGTACTCCGCTAGTGCATCGGTAAGCGCGGTGCGGTTGCGTGCATAGGCCTCAACGTCACTCGGCTCATCGATGCAGTCGATAATTACGCGCTGGAAGAGCGCCGGCGCGCACACGAAGCCCAGCGTACGGGCGGCACCCGCAACAGCCGGCATCAGACGCGCAGCCTGCGGATTGGTGTTGGGAACCAAAATCCAACCCACGCGCTCGCCCGGCAGCGACAGCGACTTGGAATACGAGTAGCACACGATGGTGTGCTCGTAGATCGAAGGCACCCAAGGCACCTCGGCGCCATAGACAATCTCGCGATACGGCTCATCCGAGATGAGCATAATCGGGTTCTCGGGATCGCGCTTGGCGTTGACCTCGCGTAAAACACTGGCCAGTCGCGTCAGCGTGTCGCGCGTATACACGGCGCCGGTCGGGTTATTCGGCGAGTCGATGATGACGGCAGTCGTCTTATCGGTAATCGCCTTGAGCACGTTGTCCACACTCAGCTGGAACGTATCTTCATTGGCGAGCGCCTCGACACACGTACAGCCGGCTTTCTCAATCCACACGCGATACTCCGGGAAGTACGGTGCAATGACGATAACCTCATCGCCCGGGTTCGTAACGGCGTTGAGCGTGCAGGTGAGCGAAGCCGCGGCGCCCACGGTCATAAAGACATCCTTGCCCTCATAACTCGTACCAAAGCGGCGGTTGAGCGACTCAGCCACGGCGGTACGGCACTGCGGCAGGCCCGGTGCGGGCGTGTATCCGTGCAGCTGGTCACTCGGCAGCTCCAAGGCCTTCTTAATGGACTCCGCCACGGCAGCGGGCGCCGGAACGCTCGGGTTACCCAGCGAAAAATCGAATACATTTTCCGCACCAATCTGCGCCTTGCGCTCAAGGCCATAGCTAAAAATCTCGCGGATGATGGAGCTTTCCGCACCGCGAGCATACATAGTTTCGTTGATCATCTGTTCCCCTTTCGCATAGGCGCTATTGTACGCTTTAGCCGAGCAAAGCGCCGCAGCAATGTTGATTGGGAACAGACTTAAATGCGTGAAAACGCTCATTTAAGTCTGTCCCCAATCAACAAAAAGAAAAAGCCTCCGCAGGTTTCCCCGCGGAGGCTTTCACCACAAAGACTATTTGTCGTCGTCAGTGTCGGCACCGGCATTGACGGCACGGTCATCATCGGCAGTCTCGGATGTGGCTTCGGCATCCTCCTGCATAGCCGCCTGCGCAAATGCCGCGGCATCAGCCGCCAGCTCCTCCTCGCTCATGCGAGGCGCACGCTTCTTGGTCGGCATGCCGGCCGCCTTAGCGTTGCGCTCCTCTTTGGCCGCCAGGATATCGCCCTCACGCTCAAGGTAGGCGTCCCACTTGTTGTCGAGCAGGGCGTTTACGGCGTCACCCTCGACGGTCTCACGCTCAAGCAGCACCTTCGCCATCAGGTCAAGCTGATCGCGACGGGCATCCAAAATCTCGGCCGCACGACGATGGGCCTCACGCATAATGCGCTGAACCTCGATATCGATGCGGCGCGCCGTCTCCTCGGAGTAATCCTGATGATCGGCGTAATCGCGTCCCAGGAATACCTGGTGCTGCGCCTCGCCAAACACTTGCGTGCCCAGTTCCTCGCTCATGCCCAGGCGCGTGACCATCTCGCGTGCCATCTTGGTCGCGCGCTCCAGATCGTTACTCGCGCCCGACGTGATATCGTCGCACATGAGTTCCTCGGCAACACGACCGCCCAAGAACACGGCAAGCTCGTCGAGCATCTCGTTCTTGGTCTTGAGGAAGTGGTCCTCCTGCGGAAGCTGCAGCGTGTAGCCCAGCGCCTGGCCGCGGCTGACGATCGAGATCTTGTGAACCGGATCGGAATGCTCCAGGATGTGACCCACCAGGGCGTGGCCGCTCTCGTGGTAGGCGATCGTGGTGCGCTCGGCCTCGGTCATCACGCGACCCTTGCGCTGCGGACCGGCAATCACGCGCTCCATCGATTCCTCGACCTCGTCCATCGAGATCACGGAACGATGGCGGCGGGCAGCCAGCAGCGCAGACTCGTTGAGCAGATTTGCCAGATCGGCGCCGGTGAAGCCAACGGTCATCTGGGCGAGCTTCTCAAACTTCACGTCCTCGTCCATCGGCTTGTTCTCGGCATGCACGCGCAAGATCTGCTCGCGGCCCTTCACATCCGGACGGTCAACCGTAACCTGACGGTCAAAACGACCGGGGCGCAGCAACGCCGGATCCAGGATGTCAGGACGGTTGGTCGCAGCAATCAGGATGACCGACTCGCTCTCCTCAAAACCGTCCATCTCGACCAGCAGCTGGTTGAGCGTCTGCTCGCGCTCGTCGTGACCGCCGCCCAAGCCAGCTCCGCGCTGACGTCCCACAGCATCGATCTCATCGATGAAGATGATCGACGGGGCCTGGGACTTGGCCTCCTTAAAGAGGTCGCGCACACGGCTGGCGCCGACACCCACGAACATCTCGACAAAGTCGGAACCCGAGATGCTAAAGAACGGCACGCCCGCCTCGCCGGCAACGGCCTTGGCCAGCAGCGTTTTACCGGTGCCCGGAGGGCCCACCAGCAACACGCCACGCGGGATCTTGGCGCCCAGTTTGCGATAGCGGTCCGGATCGCTCAAAAAGTCACGGATCTCCTCGAGCTCCTCGACTGCCTCGTCCACTCCGGCAACGTCTTCAAACTTGACCTTGGGGCGTGTGGCCTCGTTGGTCTTGGCGTTGGTCTTGCCAAACTGCATGTTCCTGTTGTTGGCGCCCATCATCTGGCGCATAAAGTAGAACATGATGGCGATCAGGGCGATCGTCGGAAGCACGCTCATCGCCAAGTCGCCCCAAAAATCGGGGTCGTTGGTGTTGACGATATACTTGGTGTCGGGGTGCTCCGCCATAAGCTCGGCAAGCGAATCGGAGCCGACATAGGTCGAGGAGAAGCTCTTGAGCTCGCTCGTATCGCCCTTGTCCTTCTTCGTCTTCCAGTAATGACCCGTCACGCTTCCGTCTTGAACCGTATAGGTCAGATCTTCGACGCGATCCTGCTTAATGGCGCTGACCATCTCGCTCGTCGCGAGCTTAACGGTATTGCTGGAGCTGGCAAAACCGGAGCCCATATTAAAGAAGGCATAGCCCAGAAGCGCGCAAGCCAAAAGAAAATACAGCCAGCCCGTACGCGTGGGCTTCTTGCCTCCGGGCATCCCCGGGATCTTAGGCTCCCGGGGAGTCTGGGAATTGTTGTCGTTACGGTCGTCGGGCATCTTACGAATAAACCTCCGGTTTCAAAATGCCCAGATACGGAAGGTTGCGATAGCGCTCGGCATAGTCGAGGCCGTAGCCCACCACAAAGGCATCGGGGCAATGGGTTCCAACATACTTGGGCGTGATGGCCGAGGTGCGGTCCTCAACGTCCTTCCACAGGAAGGCAGCGACCTCCAGCGAGGCGGGCTTGCGGCTCTCAAGGTTCTTCATCAGGTACTTGAGGGTCAGGCCCGAGTCCAGAATGTCCTCGACGATCAGCACGTCGCGACCACGGATGTCGATATCCAGGTCCTTAATGATACGCACGATGCCCGAAGACTTCACACCGTCGCCATAGCTCGAAACAGCCATGAAATCGATGTTGGTCGGCAGCTCGATCTTGCGCATCAGGTCGCCCATAAAGACAACGGCGCCGCGCAGGACCGCGATCAACACCAGATCCTTACCAGCGTAGTCGCGCGTAATCTCCTCGCCCAGGCGAGAAACGATACCTTCGATATCCTCCTGCGTAAACAGAACCTTCTCGATATCCGGATGTTGAGAAGCCATGACAACCCTTTCTTGTGCTTAATCGCCCACACACCGCCGTATGGACGCGAACTACACATTCTAGCAGCGCACGGGGTATATTTTCCAGCCCGCGCATCATCAGCGCGGGAATACCGTCAACGCCGCACAGAAAAGCTGGTGCGAGAAGCTAATCCGCATCAACCACGCGAAGCAGATAGGCCACACGCGTCGCCGCCGTGCACTTAAAGCGTTCGTCCGTGCGAACTCCGACGACCCACACCACGGCACCTCCCGGCGCCGTCCTCACCATGGGCACGCCGGCGCGCTCAGAAACGGGAATGCGAGCCTCACCTAGCAAGTCGGATACCTTCTTGCTTCGGCCACTCATCCCCAACGGGCACATCACGTCTCCCGGTGCGGGACCGTCTACCCACAGGCGCGCCAATCGCGCCTCGGCAGGGATCTCGCCACGCGAGCCCGCCAAGATTCGCTCGCTATCGCTGTCGGCAAAACCCAGGGCAGCCGCGTCCACCAAAGCCGTCACTTCTCCGGCAGCCGCAAGCTCACGGGCGCGGCGCACGATGTCGCATCCCGGCTCAACGGCCATCGGCTCTGCGACCAGCACACGTCCCCCGCCCAACGGCAAACGCCCGGGTATGGTGATCCAATCCGCGACCAGGCCCTCACGAGCCGCCGGTGCCTTAAACGCCAGCATGCCAAACTCTACGCGTGCGTCAATCCCCGCCGGAAGCGTGACCGAGCCGGCACCCTCGGCAACGCAGGAAAGAACTCGCTCCACATGTCGCATCTCTGGACGAGCGTCCGGATCGATGCGCTTAATCGCCAGCCGCACGATGCGCCGCGCGATTACCACCTCGGCCGCAGCAAGGCGCCTGGCATCGAGCACCAGCGCGCCCGCCGCCTCTTTGCGCAAACAGCTTCGAAACGCCTGTGCCGACAGCTGGGATAGAAACGCATCTTCGTCACCAAGGATCTCACAGGCGGCGCCAATCGTCTTGCACACGCTCGCATTACGCTGCGCCACCACCGGCATCACCCGATGGCGCACGTAGTTTCGCAGATACGAGACATCCTCATTGCTCTCATCTTCGCGCCACGGCTGTCCATGTACCTGTAGATAGCCCACGAGCTCGCCATGAGTTAAGTCGAGCAAGGGACGCACCACGATATTCCTTCGGCGGGGAATGCTCGAAAGCCCAGCTGGACCCGACCCCTTAATGGCGTTCATCAAAAATGTTTCCGCGCGGTCCGAAGAGGTATGGGCAGTGCAGATGCGTGCCGCCGTTCTCGGCGCCCCCGTCTTGGCGCAAAGCTCGCGTACATACCTTCGCGCCGCGGCATAGCGCACCTCGCGCGCCGCTGCCTCGATATTTCCCGACTCCCCATCAAAATAAGCGTGCTCCACACACAGCGGTAAACCATATTGCGCGCAAAGCCCGCGCACAAAGGCCTCATCGCCGTCGGACGCCTCGCCTCGCAGATGGTGATTTACATGAAGCACATGCAGGCGCTCGCGAGCAATGGGGGCAACGCCGCGTCCATCTTGGATATCCAACTTTGATGTACACGCCATAAGAAGCAGTGCCGTCGAGTCCGCACCGCCTGATACCATGAGCACCACAGGAGCAGCCTGCTGCCTCGTTCGGGTCTCATCGACTGCCCCGGGCACGGCATGGTGTCCGTAATGCTGTGATACCGTAGGCATTTGCTTCCTCCTCTATTCGTCCGCACCCATTGTATCCTTTGGAATCTTATGTCTCGTCTGCACCTTCATATCCTCGGCAGTGGCTCTAAAGGCAACTGCGCACTCATCGAGGGCCCGCAGGGGCTCATTATGGTCGATGACGGACTGTCTCGCCGCGAAACGCTCAAACGCATGGCGGAACTCGGACTGTCGGTAGACGACGTGTACGCCCTTGTTGTCACCCATGAACACAGCGACCACATCAAGGGGCTTGAGGTATGGTGCAAGCATTGGAATGGCCCAGTCTTTTCCAGCAGAGGAACGCTCACGTCCAAAGAAAGCCTCGCACATCTACCTGTCGAGGAATTCGACCCAGGTGACGCCCTCTCTATTGCCGGAGTCCACATTCAAACATATTCGACATCCCACGACGTCGTTAATCCCGTCGGCTACCGGTTTGACGCTCAGGGTGATTCAATTGGCTTTGCCACCGACACCGGCGAGTTGTCGAAGCATGCCATCGATACGCTCAAGGACTGTCGCATTCTCGCACTCGAAAGCAACCACGATGTAACCATGCTGCGTCAAGGCGACTATCCTCGCTTTCTTCAGGAACGTATCCTGTCTGTAAAAGGACATCTCTCCAACGATCAGGCCGCCGATGCCGCACGCGCGTTGGTAACCGATCGCACCGAGCAACTTATCGCGATGCACATTAGCCAAGACAACAATCGCCCAAGCCTGACCGTCAAAAGCTACGCAAGCTCCCTCGGCGCAACACTCGACAACGAACTTGGCAGCGCCGCCACCCGCGTTGAGGGGCTGCATAAACTCACAATACGTCCCGCCGGGCAATATCGGCCCATGACCATTCAGTAGGCCAGCCCAAATAGAAAAGGGGGCCGGGAATCACTTCCCAGCCCCCTTAACGCAGGCACCGATGCTAATAGCCGATAGCGTTAGTCAATGGAAATCTTCGTAACGTTCTTCTTCTCGACAATCTTAGGAACCGTAACGGTAAGGATGCCGTCAGCGTACTTTGCAGAAAGGCCCTCGCTCGAAGCATCCTTCAGGTACACACCGCGCGTCGCGCTGTACGAGCTGAACTCCTTCTGCAGGAAGTTCTTACCCTCGTTCTCCTCGTCTTCCTCGACATTCACGCTAATGGACAGACGGCCCTCGTTAAGCTCGACATCGATATCGTCCTTGGCGACGCCAGTCAGATAAGCCTTGACCTCATAGCCATCGCCCTTATCCTCAACGTCAACGGGGAACGCCTTAGAGGCAATCGAGCTGTTCGCTAGGTCGCTCATATCATCAAAGAGATCAAACAACGAGCTAGCAGAGGGACGAACACCAAAGACCGAACGATAAGGAACCATGCTTGCCATGACTACCACTCCTTT
Source organism: uncultured Collinsella sp. (assembly GCA_900551625.1). Classification (GTDB taxonomy): domain Bacteria; phylum Actinomycetota; class Coriobacteriia; order Coriobacteriales; family Coriobacteriaceae; genus Collinsella. The sequence goes on along the minus strand of URWZ01000015.1, from coordinate 170 downwards.
AAGGGACTGCCGAGCCATCTTCCAGGTGGCAGGGACTTCGTTTGACGCTCTAATATATGCCCAACGATTACGTATATATACATTTTGCTATAAAGTTTTTTAAGTCTCTTTCTATAAGCATATCTAAGTCCTGTCTCTTATACACATCTGACGCTGCCGACGATATGCAG
>URWZ01000014.1 GCA_900551625.1 uncultured Collinsella sp. | reverse complement strand
GTTACAGATCGAGACAAACCAAACCCGCCTGCCAGAAAATCTCAATCTGTAACAATAACTCGGCAAAATCCGTCCCTCGTGTTACAGATTTAGACAAACAAAGATCGTCCTGCCGAAACATCTCGATCTGTAACACCTAGCCGCCCAAATCGGGTCCAGATGTTACAGATCGAGATTTTGTTTGGGAAGTTGAGAACTGGGTCGAAAACATTGATCCGCAATAACAAAAAAGCTCGCCGGCTTGACCGACGAGCTGCAAGTTCTTGGTCGCGGGGGCAGGATTTGAACCTACGACCTCCGGGTTATGAGCCCGGCGAGCTACCAGACTGCTCCACCCCGCAATGTCTGGGCGCCTCATGTGCGCAAGAAAGAATATTACGTGGGAGTTCGGTAAACGGCAAGGAAAATCTCGTAGAGCATAATTCCTTCATATTTAAACCCCTCAGCCCCTATCACCGTAAACGAATCGCAGCCGAGCGCCGTCGACGGCGCGTATACAATGGTGCGCGTCCTTTTACACCGACACTGGGAGTAGACATGCTGCTCGCTATCGATATGGGAAACACGCAGACGGCCATGGGCCTGTTTGACGGAGACGAGCTGGTGCAGTCGTGGCGTATGCCCACCGACCGCTCCTATACCGCCGACGAGATCCACGTGCGCCTGATGGGCTTCTTTAAGATGTACGACCTCTCGCTCGGCGCGGTCAACGCGATCGCCTTTGCCGGCGTGGTGCCGCAGCTCTCGCGCGAGTGGCACGCCGTGGCCGACCGCATTGCCGCGGACGCCATCGTCATCGGGCCGAAAACGGCCGCCGTAACCAAGCTGCGGGCGGCGCGCCCCCAGGCCGTTGGTGCCGACCGCATCGCCAACGCCGTTGCGGCCGAAACTTTCTACGGCGCGCCGGCGATCGTGGTGGACTTTGGCACCGCAACCAATATCGACGTCATCGACGAGGACGGCTATTACATTGGCGGAGCGATCGCGCCGGGCATCCGCATCTCCATGGACGCGCTTGCCGCCCGTGCCGCCAAGCTCGCCAGCGTGCCGCTCGAGGCGCCCGAGCACGCCATCGGCCGCGATACCGGGGAGTGCATCAAGGTCGGCGCCGTGGTGGGCGCTGCCGCCATGGCCGAGGGCCTGGTCGCGCGCATGAAGCGCGAGCTGGGCCGCGACGATGCCACCGTTATCGCCACGGGCGGTCTCGCCGGCATCGTCGCCGATTCGACCGATGCCTTCGACGTGGTCGACGGGCAGCTCACCATCAAGGGCATCTGCGAAATCTACCGCCGCATGCAGGAGCTGGGGTAAGACAGGGGCATAAGTCGAGCACGTCCAATGCCCCAGCCCCCGCAAACGTTCGCCAAGCCTATTCCTCAAAACTGAAAAATTTTCAATTTTGAGGAATAGAGACTCCTCGAATACGCCCAGTACAGCGATATCGTGCATGTTTCCTATTCCTCAAAAACGAAATTTTTTCAATTTTGAGGAATAGGACCGAGATGCCGCCCTGCAGTCACGCAAAAGCCCTCCCCGGTGCAATCCGAGGAGGGCTTCGTTGTCATCTCTATCTTTGAACGCGGGCGCCTCGCATTACAGTCCGCGAATCCGTACGGCCTCGGGCGGAAACTCCTGCTCGCCGGCATCGGTCTTGATGGTCGCGCGGCCCCAGATGTCCAGGCCCGCAAACACACCGACCGCAAGCGGCAAACCGTTGGGCGACACCGCCGCAACTTGGCGGCCCAGCAGCGGCACCATGTCGAAGTACTCGCCCAGCACGGGAGCCAGCGGACCGGCAGCACCCTGCGGCGTGTTAGCAACAACCGCCCAGGCGTCAACACGGGTCAGCACGGCGGCAGCCAACTCCTCGACCAGCGCTTCGTCAGCCACGTCCACACCGAGCTCACTCAATGCCGAACGCTCGATATCCACCGTCACGGCACCGAACATGCCCGCGGCACCGGCACCGCCGTTGACGGCGACGCGCGCGAACGACGTCTCAAACGCGGGTGCGCCGAACACGATATTGCTCGGCCACTCAATGCCCACCTTGCCGGCAAGGCCCAAACCCGGCGTCGACGCCGTGCCCACGAGCGCGTCCATCATGCCCATCGCTGCCACAAACGGCAGGCCGTGGAAGGCATGCATATTCACGTCCGGGCGCACGACCAGCGAAAACGTCAACGACGTCTCGCCCGCGCTCCAAGCGCACCAGCCCGCGGACATGCCCTCGCGGCCCGCATCGCGCGCGGCGTCAAGTTCGGTACCGGCGGCTACAGCATTCATCTCAATCATCTACATACGCCCCAATTCGCCCACGATATGCCCCACGCGGTCCTCGGGCTCCTTGACCTCGACGCCGTTGTAGCGGAAGAACCGCGCCGGGTCGTGCATCAGGTCCTCGAGCGGCACCAGCACAAAGTCGCGCTCGCCGATCAGCGGATGCGGCAGACGCAGCTTCTTGCCGCCGTGGGTCTCGCCGTCCATCCACAGCAGGTCCAAGTCGATGGTGCGCGGGCCGTTTGCCTTGGCCTTTTTGGAGCGGTCGCGGCCCAGCTCGGCCTCAATCTTCATGAGCTCGTCGAGCAGCACCAGCGGCGCCAGCTCGGTCTTGATCTCGATGACGGCGTTGGCAAACGCATCTTGGCGCGTCTCGTAGGCCGGCTCGCTCTCGTAGATGCGCGAGCAGTTGGACACGCAGGTGAGCGGAATCTCGGCGATCATGTCGCGTGCGGCGCGGATGTTGTCGCAACGATGCCCCAGGTTGGAGCCCACGGCCACAAACGCACGGCGCGGTTGCGGCTTGGCGACAGCCCAGTAACCGTTCAGGAACTGCGCAAAGCCGGTAACGTCGTGCACGCGCACGACGTTGGCACCGGCCTGGATAGCGCCCAGGCACACGCCAAACGTGGCGGCATCGCGCGCGGCCGCCTCGGTCACGCCCGAGACGGCGCCCACAAAGCGCTTGCGCGACACGGCGCACATGAGCGGATAGCCCAGCGACGCCATCTTGGCGGTCTCGCGCTGGATGACGATATCCTCGTTGGCCGTCTTGCCAAAGCCCGGACCGGGATCGATACAGATGCGGTCGCGCGACACGCCGGCATGGATGAGCGTGCGGGCCTGGTCGGACAGAAAGCCCATGACGCGGCGCATGATGGGCGCCGAATCGGGCAGGGTAAAGCGGCGGAGCTGAGAGGTGGGCACGTAGGCCTCCTCGCGGCGGGCGCTGCGGCGCATCATGGCGGCCAGGTGGTCATTGGGCTCCGGCACGGGCTCAGGGTTCGCAGCGGCCTCGGCGACAGGGGCGACCTGCTCGGCGGCCGATGCCTCCTGCTTCTGCTCGTCCGTGGGCTCCGGCGCAGGCTCCGGATCGCCAAACGGCAGCGAGGGCTGCACCACGCCACCCGGCAGCTTGGCCTCCGTCTTGGGCTCGCCCAGCAGCTTGCCACGGCGGCGGCGGGCAGGCTTCTCGGCCTCGCGTGCAGCCTCGGCGGCCGCCTCGCGCGCCTTTTCGGCAACAAACGCCGCTGCCGAGGTATCGAGCTGCACCGTTGCATGCGTGCGCGTGGGCGCCGCGACCTCGCCGGCGTGCATCACGATGACGCCGCAGGTACTCGTCGCGACAAACTCGACCATCTTGGGGTCGGTGAAGCCCGTCACGTCGTTAACGATCGAGGCACCGCAGCGCACGGCAGCCTTGGCGACCGCCACGTGGCGCGTGTCGATCGAGACGATAGCGCCCTCTTTGGCCAGCGCGCGCACGACGGGCAGCACGCGACGCGCTTCCTCGTCGGGGTTGACCGGGGTAAAGCCGGGGCGCGTGGACTCGCCGCCCACGTCGATGATGTCGGCGCCGGCATCGAGCATCGCCAGGCCGTACTCGATGGCGGCATCCGGGTCGAAGTGCTCCCCGCCATCGCTAAACGAATCGGGCGTCACGTTGAGGACGCCCATGATGCGCGGGCGGTCAAAGCTGAGCTCGTACTTTCCGCACCGCCATGTCTTACTATCGTTCGCCATGAACATCCTCCTAAAATGCCCGCGCCGCCGCGCTCGGGCGCAGGCGGCGGGGTTGCTTTGCAATTAGTCTTTCTATTGTATCCGCGCACACGGGCTAGAACGCAAACGCGGCCGCGATGTCGCAAGAAATCAGCAGGTCGGCATTTGCATCCTGATCGGTGGGAGCAAGATTGCAAATGGCCAGCGTATCGCCGGTAAAGTAGCGCGTAAGGCCCGCCGCCGGATACACCACGAGCGAGGTCCCGCCCACAATGAGGGCATCGGCCGCGGCGATGGCGGCAACGGCGCCGGTCAGCACACGCTCATCGAGCGGCTCCTCGTAGAGCACCACATCGGGCTTGATGCGCCCGCCGCACGCAGGACACACGGGCACACCCGCGGCGTCCTCGTGCTCGCGCGAGCAAATCCACTCGGCGCTATAGACCGCGCCGCACGACTGGCAAATGTTTCGATGGACCGATCCGTGCAGCTCAAACACACGCTGCGAGCCGGCCATCTGATGCAGACCGTCGATATTTTGCGTCACCACGGCATTTAGCTTTCCGGCGCGCTCCAGCTCGGCCAGCTTGGTGTGGCAGCGGTTGGGCTTGGCGCCAAGCGCGATCATCTTGGTGCGGTAGAAGTCGAAGAACTCGGCCGGATGCGCCTCATAAAAGCTATGCGAGAGCATGGTCTCGGGCGGATAGGCAAACTGCTGGTGATACAGGCCGTCCACGCTGCGGAAATCGGGGATGCCACTCGCCGTGGAAACACCCGCGCCACCAAAGAAGACCACGCGCTTGTGGGTGCCGAACAGCTCTTCCAGCGCGGCGGAGGCCTGCTTGGGATCCGTTATTGCCTGCGTCATATGAGTCCTCCGTCCTTGTTGGTCGGATGGCGGCGGGCGCTTGCCCGGCGCGCAGCCTTTGGGTCGACACGCGCGGAGCCCACCACCGCCCCTGTTGCGCTAATCTTAAGCCTGCCAACCCCGTCGAAAGGACACCATGCCTCAGACTTACACTTTCGCCTCGTGGAACGTCAACGGCCTGCGCGCCGTGCTCAAAAAGGACCCGAGCTTTATCCAGGTCGCGCAAGAACTCGACGTCGATATCCTGGCGCTGCAGGAGACCAAGCTGCAGGAGGGCCAGGTCGATATCGACCTGGCCGGCTATCACCAAACCTGGAGCTACGCCGAGCGTAAAGGCTATTCGGGCACTGCGGTCTTTAGCCGCCAGGAACCGCTGCGCGTGCTGCACGCCGACGCACTGCTGCCCTACGCTGGCGAGGGCGAGGCGGCCGAGCTCGTCGCCCAAGCCACAACCGAGGGCCGCGTCTGCGCGCTCGAGTTCGACAAGTTTTGGTTTGTGGATGTCTACACGCCCAACGCCCAAAATGAGCTCGCGCGCATCGACGTGCGCATGGCCTGGGACGATGCCTATCGCGGCTTTTTGAGCACGCTTGAGCGCGAGACCGGAAAGCCCGTCGTAACCTGCGGCGACTTTAACGTGGCGCACGAGGAGATCGACCTTAAGAACCCCAAGTCCAACCGCGGCAACGCCGGTTTTTCGGACGAAGAGCGCGGCAAGTTTACCGAGCTGCTCAACGCCGGGTTTACCGATACCTGGCGCGCGGCAAACCCCGACGTCGAGGGCGTCTACAGCTGGTGGAGCTACCGCTTTAATGCTCGCAAGAACAACGCAGGATGGCGCATCGATTACTTCCTGGTAAGTGATTCAATCGCCGCCGACGTTCGCGACACCGGCATCCGCGGCGACATCTTCGGCAGCGATCACTGCCCCGTCACCCTCACCCTAGAGCTCTAGCCCCAACTGACCCCCTGGGGACGGAGGAAAAGGGATCATCTGACCTCGTCCCCCTATAAGTTGCGGTGGAATAGTTCCTGCTTCGGCCCCAAACAGCCAAAAAAGAGAACTATTCCACCGCAAGTTCGTAAGGGAACGCAACCAGCCCTACAGTCCGTATTTCACGACGACGCGGTTGATCCGTCGACACCAGGGCCTGTACAGGGCGGCTGAGAACACGCAGGTCGCGAGGCCGTGTGTGATATCGAACGGCACTGCCGTGGCAAGACGCGCCACGGCGCCCGCCCACGTGAGCGGCTGCACAAAACCGATGATGTCGTAGGCGTTGATTACCACGCCGTAGAGCAGGCCCGATGCAAAGCCGTACGCCATCAGCGCCGGCATGCGCACGGTTCCATCCGCACGGTCGAACGCGCCCGCATGCGCCAGCGCGCCGCCAACATAGCCAACCAGGCCCCAGGCATACATCTGCCATGGCGTCCACATGCCCTGTCCAAAAAAGAAGTTGCTGGTCAGCGCCGCCAGCGCACCAACCATAAAGCCGTTACGACGACCGAGCGTCGCCCCGGCGATAATGGCGATGGCGCTCACGGGTTTAAAGTCGGGAATGGGGCCAAACAAGATGCGCCCCGCCGCGGCCAACGCCGCCAACACCAGCGTTGGCATAATCTGTCGCAGGCCCGGGCGCGACGCCTCGTAGCCCGCAAAGAACAGCGCGAGCACCAGCGCCACCACGACAAGCATGGCAAGCGCCGCCTGCTCAATGCCCGCCAGCAACGCCGCGGCCATTACCGCCGGCACCGCCGCCAGCAGCAGGATCTCCAGTTTTGCTAGTAGGCGCGAAGCGCGATGATCCGCCATCCCATCACGCCCTATAAAACACGTTGTCGGCAAAGAAGTCGGCCGGCGGCTCCATGCAGGCAATCTCACCGTCGAACATCATGGCAATGTCATCGGCAACCTGCTCGGCAAAATCCAGATCGTGCGTGGCCATGATGACGGTACCGCCAGCCTTTGCATGGTCACGCAGGGCGCGGGCGATGATGCGGCGGCTGGCCAGGTCCAAGCCCTTGGTGGGCTCATCGAGCAATAGCAGTTCGGGGCCAATCAGCAGCAGTTTTGCCAATGCGAGCAGTTGACGCTGTCCGCCCGAAAGATCGTACGGGTGGCGTCCATCCAAGCCCGACAGCCCCAGGCTCGCCGCGCGCTCCCGCGCGACAGCCTCGTCATATCCGCAGGTCGAAGCCCATTCCATCAGCTCGCCGCACACCGTCTCGGCAACCAGCAACGCCTTGGGGTTCTGAGGCAGCAGCGCCGCCGAGGCCGCCCCGCGCTCCATATGCCCACGCTGCAACTTGACCGTCTTGGCCAGCACCGAAAGCATTGTCGACTTGCCGCAGCCGTTACCGCCCACAACCGCATGCACCGCGCCAGCCGAAAACGCCGCATCGAGTCCACGCAGCACCCAGCCGCCCGCGCGATCGTAGCGAAACCAGCCCTCGCGAATAGCTGCCGCCGCACTCGTCGCCGCCACCTGCGCGGGCCAGCAAGAGTCCAAAGCCAAAAGTCCCTCGCGACTACCCAAACTCGCTAGGTCAACCACCTCGCACACGCGTCCGCCCTCAATCCGGTACGCGCACGTCGCGTATTCGAGCATTGGGCGCGGCTGATGCGTCGCCACAACAACCGTGCAGCCCAACTCGCGATTCACACGAAACAGCGCGTGCAGGAAATTCTTCTCCGCAACCGGATCAAGCTGAGACGTGGGCTCGTCGAGCAGCAGCACGCGCGGGCGCAACGCCAGCACAGCTGCCAGCGACAGCAGCTGTTTGCGTCCACCCGAAAGCGTATCGGTATCGCGATGAAGCCAATCCTCCAGACCAAAGAAATAGCTGGTCTCGGCAACACGGCGGCGCATCTCGTCGCGCGACATGCCTAAGTTTTCCAGACCAAACGCCATCTCGTGCCACACGGTTTCGCACACGATCTGGTTCTCGGGGTCCTGAAACACATAGCCCACGCGCTCCGCGGACGCCCGAACATCCATGTCGGCAACGCTCTCGCCCAGCACGCGCAGCTCGCCAGCGCATTCACCCGTCGGCGAAATCTCGGGCTTGAGCAACGAGAGCAACGTCGACTTACCCGACCCAGTACCACCAACAAGCAACGCAAACGCCCCTTGGGGAACAGACCAGTCGAGCCCATCGAGCACCGGCGCCTCGGCCCCGGGGTAGGCAAAGCGCAGACCCCGCACTTCAATCGCCGGCGTATCCGAGCCGCACGCCATGCCCGCCATCATGCTTCCGTCCAACCGAGCCATCAGCCAAACCTCTTCTCGTCAATCGCGTGCAGCACACAGGGCAGCGCCATCCAGGCCGCATATACGACATAGCCCAGCCACGGCGCCGGCGCCGATAGCTGCGGGTAAAACGAATACTGCGTTGTCGCGGTCCATGCCACCGCCACCGCGGCGGCACCAAACAGCGCAAGCCCCACCAGCGCGGCAACATCGCCGCGCCCCAGCCGATACCGCGCGTACGTCGTGCGACGCGTCGCGGCGCCCCACCCACGGGAGCGCATGGCGTCGGCGCGCTCCAGCGAATCCTCCATGCCCCAGCCCATCAACACACTCGATGCGCGCAAACGCGAACGCACGGGGCCGGCCGGCGCGCGCCCCGGCACATCAATCGCATCCTGCACCGCCAGTACCGTACGACCGCGGCGCAAAAACTGCGGGATAAGCCGCATACACATCGAAATCATAAGCGCGATCACCGGCGCGGCGTTACCCAAAAGCGCAAGCACCTTGTCGTAGCCAAGCATCGATGCCGCCGCCTCAAACCACAGCACGCTCGCCACAAACAGCCCACCCATGCACAGGCCGTAAACCATGCTCTCCAGATACACCGCGCGCATGCCAATACGGAACAGCTCCGTCGAGCCCGAGGCACTAAACAGCGGATTGAGCACCGCAATGATCAAAATCACCGGCAGCTGCCAGCGAAGCGCCCCCAACGTACGTGCGGCGCCGCGCGTCGCAAACCCGTACGCCAACCCGCCCGCAAGCGACAGCGCAATCAGCACCGGCTGCATCGAGAACATGGTGAGCCCCAACGTCAGCACCATGTAGAGGGCCGGCACCGCCGGATGCGACATCGAAAATGCCGCGACGGGCTCGTTGCCCGATTCCTCTCGCATGATATCCACGGGCACCCCCATTCCCTCGCTCAAACGCCAACGCCGCAGCGGCGCCGCCATGCACAACCAGCGCAAACACCACGCCGGCGGCAGCGACACCGGCCGTCACGCGTCAATCGTTACGCGCTCATCATATGCCTGCGGTATCATATTGTGCCGTGTATCGTTTCCAAACACACGTCTCTATAACGTAACAGGAGATCACATGGACGCAACCGCAATTATCCTCGCCGCCGGCGAGGGCACCCGCATGAAGTCGAACCACTGCAAGGTTTCGCACAAGATCCTGGGCAAGCCCATGGTCCAGTGGATCGTCGACGCCACCATCAAGGCCGGCTGCAGCCGCGTCGTGGTCGTCATCGGCAGCCACGCCGACGAGATGCGCGCCCTCATCGATGGCGCCTATGCCAACAGCGCCACCAAGGTCGAGTGCGTCGAGCAGACCGAGCGCCTGGGCACCGGCCACGCCGTCAAGGTCGCGCTCGAGGCCTGCGGCATCACGCAAGGCCCCGTCGTCGTGCTCAACGGCGACCTGCCGCTCATTACCGCCGACACCGTCGCCAAGTTCGCGCAGACCGTCGCCACCGGCGAGCTCGCCTGCACCGTCATGACCATGACCCCGCCCGACCCCTTCGGCTACGGCCGCATCAAGCTGGGTGCCGACGGCCAGATTGAGCGCATCATCGAGCAGAAGGACTGCACGCCCGAACAGGCCGCCACGCTGCTCGAGTGCAACGCCGGCTGCTACGCCTTCGACGGCGCGCAGCTCGCCGCGCACATCGACGAGATCGGCAACGACAACGCGCAGTCCGAGTACTATCTGCCCGACATGCTCGAGATCCTCAAAGGCCACGGCCAGGCAGTCTCCATCTTCCACTGCGATGACTACCGCGACGGCCTGGGCGTCAACAGCCGTATCCAGCTCGCGCAGCTCACCGCCATCGCGCGCGACCGCATCAACGAGCACTGGATGGCCGAGGGCGTTACCTTCATCGACCCCACGCAGGCCTGGATCGGCCCCGATGCCGTTATCGGCCGCGACACCGTCGTGTGGCCGCAGACGCATCTGATCGGCCACGTCACCGTGGGCGAGGAATGCCAGCTCGGCCCCAACAGCCGCCTCACCGACACCACCGTCGGCAGCGGCTGCACTATCGATGAGACCATCGCCATCGAGGCCGTCATCGAGAACGGCGTCGACTGCGGCCCGCGCGCCTACCTGCGCCCGGGCACCCACATGCTCGACGGCTCCAAGGCCGGCACGCACGTGGAGATCAAGAAGTCCACGATCGGCGAGGGCTCCAAGGTTCCGCACCTGTCCTACATCGGCGACACCACCATGGGCTCCGGCGTCAACGTGGGCGCGGGCTCCATCACCTGCAACTACGACGGCGTGCACAAGCACAAGACCGTCATCGGCAAGGATGCCTTCATCGGTTCCGACACCATGATGGTCGCGCCCGCTCAGATCGGCGACGGCGCGCTTGTGGCCGCCGGCTCCGTCATCACCGAGCCGGTTCCGGCCGACGCGCTCGGCTTGGGCCGCGCCCGTCAGGTAAATATTGAGGGCTGGGCCGCCGATTACCGCCGCCGTCTGCACGAGAACGACGAGGTATAACGTTTTACCAAGCACAAAAGGAGCTGTTCTCACGGGGACGGCTCCTTTTTCTATCGTGACCTGCGCGACCGGATGAGTGGTCGGTTCGTGTCCGTTGACGGTAAAGACGTTATCAAGACTCGAATAACCCCGCCGCACGGTTACAATGCAAAAAGGCATCTATATGGCATTCGATGTATAAAGGAGAAGGGTAATGCCGATTAATGATCCCGAGAAGTCGGAGAATATGCGCAAGTCCATCCGCGTGTATTCCGGTTCCTCCAACCGTCCCCTCGCTCAGAAGATCGCTGAGTACCTTGGGGTCGAGCTTTCGGGCCTTACGCTAAAGCAGTTCGCCAATGGTGAGATTTACGCCCGCTACGACGAGACCGTCCGCGGCGCCGACGTCTTCCTGATTCAGTCCGTGGCCGGCGGCAACGTCAACGACATGCTCATGGAGCTGCTCATCGCCACCGACGCTGCCAAGCGCGCATCCGCCCGTTCCATCACCGCCGTTATCACCCACTACGGCTATGCCCGCCAGGACCGCAAGGCCGGCCCGCGCGAGCCCATCACCGCCCGCCTCGTCGCCAACCTGCTCGAGCGCGCCGGCGTCGACCGCATCATCACCCTCGACCTGCACCAGGGTCAGATCCAGGGCTTCTTTGATATCCCGGTTAACCACCTGTCCGCACTGCCGCTGTTTGGCCAGTACTACAACGACATGCACTTCGACACCGACAACCTGGTTGTCGTCTCCCCCGACGTGGGTCGTGCCAAGGCCGCCAAGAAGCTGTCCGACATGCTCGGCTGCGACCTGGCCATCGCCCACAAGGGCCGTCCGCGCCACAACGCCGCCGAGGTCATGGGCATCATCGGTGACATCAAGGGCAAGACCTGCATCATCAACGACGACATGATCGACACCGCTGGCACCCTGTGCGCCAACGTCAAGGAGCTCAAGGCCATGGGCGCCGGCGACATCTACGTGTGCGCCACCCACGGCATCTTCTCCGGTCCGGCCATCGAGCGCCTGAACGACGCCCCGATCGTCGAGTGCCTCGTCACCGATGCCATCCCCGTCGAGGTCGGCGGCAAGATCAAGACCATCTCGGTCGCCGAGGAGTTCGCTCAGGCTATCTCCGCCGTTTACCACGAGGAGCCCGTCTCCACGCTCGTCGGCGGCGACTTCGCGCTGTAATCGCATCGTCCTTGCAACCCGGCGCATCGCCGTCGGAACAGAAGAAACCCCCGCGCTCCCCCTTGCTTCGCAAAGGTCGCGCGGGGGTTTCTTCTGTTCCGACGGCTTGCTCTGCTGCGGCCGTGCTTTTGTCTGGTGGGATTTCGCTGAAACGAAGTCTCGCCTTCGGCGGGCGTGGTAGCCTTTGTCGTTGATTGAACTATTTGTGTAACGAAGGGACAAATATGGCAGCTGCACAGCCGCTTAAGATTCGCATGGTTGCCGGACTTGGCAACCCGGGCGATGAGTATGCCGAGACCCGCCACAACGCTGGCTTCAAAGCAATCGACGAGCTGGCCCGTCAGGCCGGCGTCACGTACTGGAAAAACCAGGCCGGTGCCGAGGTCGCGCTCATCAACATCAACGACCCCGAGGAAGAGGGCGGCAAGCGCCAGATTGTGCTGGTCAAGCCACAGTCGTACATGAATACCTCGGGCGGTCCCATCTCCAAGCTCTGCCGCGAGTACAAGATCAAGGCCGAGGAGCTGCTCGTAATCCACGACGAGCTCGACATTCCCGCCGGCGACGTGCGCGTTAAGGTGGGCGGCGGCCATGCTGGCCACAACGGCCTGCGTTCCATCATCGACAAGATGGGCAGCCGCGACTTCAGCCGCATCCGCACCGGCATCGGCAACCCTCCCGGCAAGATGGCCGTCGCTGACTACGTGCTTAAGCAGCTACGCGCCCGCGAGGCCGAGGACTTCCAGGACACCTGCGCCCGCGCGGCCGACGCCGCCGGCCTGGCGATCGTGCACGGCGTGGTCTATGCCCGCGACCATGTCAACGGCGCCGCCTCCGCCAACGGCAAGCACTAAAACCTATCATTTAGGGATGGGTTTATTTTGACAGGTTTTACCTGCGGAAACGCCGCAGTCGACACATCGCAATAAACGCGCTGCCACCATACATGCATAACACCCCAAAGGGGCCGGCCTCAACGAAACGCGAGGCCGGCCCCCTTTGCCGTTTTACCCGATAAAACTGACCAAAATAAACCTGCCCCTATTTGGTAGGCCAAAGTGGATAAACCCTGCTCCCAACAGCCGAAGACACACGTAAGTGACATGTCCATGAGGGTATAATTTGCACCGTATGTCTGCACAACGCCTGTGCGCGTACGGTTTTATTCGGGCTACCGTCCATTTCCGTGGAGGCACGGTTCGGCAGCCCTAACAAGAGAGGGGTTCTATGTATAAGATCCTGGAGAAGACGCAGTTCTCGGAGAAGGTGTTCAAGTTCCGCATCGAGGCGCCCGCAATCGCCAAGCATGCGCACGCTGGACAGTTCCTCATGGTTCGCGCCAACGAGACGGGCGAGCGCGTCCCGTTTACCCTAGCCGGCTGGAACGGTGACGAGGGCTGGGTCGAGTTCATCTTCATGGTGATCGGCAAGACCACCGAAATGCTTTCCACCTACGAGGCCGGCGAGTCGCTGCGCGACGTCGTGGGCCCGCTGGGCGTTCCCACCGAGATGGCTGAGGGCCCCTGTGCCGTCATTGGCGGCGGCGTCGGCCTGGCAATTGCCTTCCCGGTCGCCAAGCACCTGGTCGAGACCGGCCACGAGGTCCACGCCATCATGGGCGCCCGCACCAAGGACCTCCTGCTCATGGAGGACCAGTTCCGTGAGCTCCTCGACGAGGACCACATCCACATCACCACTGACGACGGTTCCTACGGCGAGCAGGGCGTTGTCACCGCTCCGCTGGAGCGCCTGCTGCAGGACAAGGCCGTGAGCCAGGTCTTCTGCGTCGGCCCCGTTCCGATGATGAAGTTCTCGACCCTCACCGCCCAGAAGTACGACACCCCCATCACCGCGTCGCTCAACCCCATCATGGTTGACGGCACCGGTATGTGCGGCTGCTGCCGCGTCGAGGTGGGCGGCGTGACCAAGTTCGCTTGCGTCGACGGCCCCGACTTCGATGCCACCCTGGTCGACTGGGATGACCTTCGTGCCCGCCAGGCCGCTTACCGTTCCGAAGAGGGCGAGTCCCTCAAGGCCTATGAGGAAAAGAGCTGCGCATGCCACTAGTTAACGGTCGTTTCGTTGCCGATATGAAGTCGCCCCGCACCCCCGATAACGAGGAGCCGGCTGCCGAGCGCGCTTGCGACTTCCGCCCCGTCGACAAGGGCTTCACCGAGGAGATGGCGCTGGCCGAGGCCGAGCGCTGCCTCAACTGCAAGAAGCCGTTCTGTGTTGAGGGCTGCCCCGTCAACATCAACATCCCCCGCTTTATCGAGCAGATCCGCGAGAAGGACTTCGGCGGCGCCCTCGATACCATCCGCGAGGACTCCATGCTTCCCGCCATCTGCGGCCGCGTCTGCCCGCAGGAGAACCAGTGCGAGGGCAAGTGCATCCGTGGTAAGAAGTCCGAGCCCGTGGCCATCGGCCAGCTCGAGCGCTTCCTGGGTGACCGCCCCGAGCTCGCCTCCACGCCCAAGATGGCCCCCAAGAACGGCAAGAAGGTCGCCGTCGTCGGCTCTGGCCCGTCCGGCATCACCTGCGCCGGCGAGCTCGCCCGCAACGGCTTTGACGTCACCGTCTTCGAGGCATTCTTCACCGGCGGCGGCGTGCTGGTCTACGGCATCCCCGAGTTCCGTCTGCCCAAGGCAGTCGTCAAGCGCGAGATCGACGGCTTGGAGGACATGGGCGTCAAGTTTGAGTACAACTCCGTCGTGGGCAACATGGCCACGGCCGAGGAGCTGTTCGAGCAGGGCTTCGACGCCATCTACGTGGCGACCGGCGCTGGCCTGCCCAAGTTCCTCAACGTCCCCGGCGAGAACCTGCCCAACGTCTTCTTCGCGAACGAGTACCTCACCCGCGTGAACCTGATGAAGGCCAACAAGTTCCCCGAGTACGACACCCCCACCAAGCATGGCAAGAACGTCGTCGTCTTTGGTGGCGGCAACGTGGCTATGGACGCCGTCCGTACCGCCAAGCGCCTGGGCGCCGAGCACGCCATCATCGCCTACCGTCGTACCGAGGACGAGATGCCCTGCCGTCGCGCCGAGCTGCACCATGCCAAGGCCGAGGGCGTCGAGGTTCTGCCGCTCGTCTCCCCGCTCGAGTTTGTCGCTGGCGAGGACGGCTCCGTGTGCGCCGTCAAGGTCCAGAAGATGGAGCTCGGCGAGCCCGACGAGTCCGGCCGCCGCCGTCCGGTGCCCATCGAGGGCGCCATCGAGGAGATCCCCTGCGACGTCGCGATCTCGGCTATCGGCACCAACGCCAACCCCTTCGCAAAGAAGATCGGCGGCAAGATGGAGCTCAACAAGTGGGGCTACATCGTTGCCGACGAGGAGACCGGCCAGACCACCGATCCCCGTATCTGGGCCGGCGGCGACATCGTCACCGGTGCCGCTACGGTCATTCTGGCGATGGGCGCCGGCAAGAAGGCCGCCGTTTCCATCACCAAGAGCCTGCTGGGCGAGTAATCACCTACAGCACTAGCCACCAAACGGCAAAGTCCCCGTCGAGCACACGCTGAACTGCCTCCCATTTCTTGGACATGAGAAATGGGAGGCTTTTTATGCGTGTCG
>URWZ01000013.1 GCA_900551625.1 uncultured Collinsella sp. | reverse complement strand
GTTATGTTCATTATCTTCTTGGATGTAAATGCTATTCAATTAGCAACAGTACTCATATTTGGTATTTTTTGCCCACTGCCATATAACTAACACCCTATAACAGACAAAAAACAGGCCGCAGCCCATCGCTGCGGCCTGTTCGGAAGCAAAAGAGGCGCTAAGCGCTGTAGCCCATCGCTTGCAGCACAAACATGACGACCGTCAGCACCGTAATCACGCCGATAGTCGCCCACGTGAGCACGTTCCATACGCGGCCGTTGCGGTTGGCGCCCATAATGTGGCGATCCGCCGCGATAACCACCTGGAATACCAAGACCACGGGCAGCAGCACACCGTTGATGACCTGCGAGGTCATCATAATCTGGAACAAATCGACGCCAGGCATAAGCACCAGCACGGCAGAGATACCGATGATGGCCGTAATGATGCCGCGATAGACCGGGGCCTCGTCCCAGCTGCGGTCGGCACCGCGCTCCCAGCCAAATGCCTCACAGATAGCGCTCGACGTAACGCCCGGCAGCACGCAGGCGGCCAAGAAGCTCGCCGCGACCAGGCCCGAGGCAAACAGTACCGTGGACCACTGACCCGCAATAGGCTCTAGCGCGCGGGCGGCATCGGCAGCATCGCTAATCTGAATACCCGCCGGGAACAACACCGTACCGGTCGTGATGATAATAAAGCCGGCAATGACATCGGCGGCAAGCGAGCCGCTCACGGTATCGATGCGCTGCAGCACGATATCGCCCTCGCCCGCATTCTTATCGACCACGTTGTTCTGCGCCAAGAAAATCATCCACGGCGCGATGGTGGTACCGATCGTTGCGACCACGAGCGACACGTAGCTGGGGTCATTTTGAATGTTAGGCACGACCAGGTCGACCGCGACCTCACCCCAGTTGGGGCCAGCCATAAACGCGGCGACAATATAGGTCACGAACACGCAGCTCACCAGCAGCAGGATCTTCTCGATGCGCTGGAAGCTGCCCGACATGGTAAGCATCCACACCAGCAGCGCTACCAACGGCACCGAGATGCTCGCCGGCACGCCAAAGAGAGCAAGGCCGCTAGCGATGCCCGCAAACTCAGAAATGGTCACAGCCGTGTTGGCGATCAACAGCGCCGCCATAGCAAGTACACTCTTGCGCACGCCAAAGCGCTCGCGAATGAGCGATGCCAGGCCCTTGCCCGTGACGCAGCCGCAGCGCGCCGCGGTCTCCTGCGTCACGATGAGCAGCACGGTCATGACGGGAAGCATCCAGAGCATCTTGTAGCCATAGCTGGCGCCCGCGCTGGAATACGTTGCAATGCCGCCGGCGTCATTGCCCGAAAGCGCCGCCAGCAGACCGGGACCCATAGCGCCAAAGATAGCCGCGATGGTCAACTTTTGCTTGGTGCCCGACTTTTGCTTGGTATTTTGCACGCGACCACCTAACCAATGACCGACATGGTGAGCAGCACCGCAGCGGCGCAGTACGCTACGCACGAGATCATGACGGCAATAACGTTCATGGCGGTGCCCGACGTGTTGAGGTCATGCTCGTCACGCCAGAACAGCACCATCAGGTAAATCACGGCACTCATGTTGCCAACCAGGCAAATGATGGCAGCGATATTAAAGCACCCGGTAAAGAGTTGCTCCTCAAACATGGGCGCATCGGGGAACGCGGCGGTGCGCACCAGCTGAGCGCACAGGTAGGTCACGAGTGACAGAATCAGGCCCATGCCCGTGCTCTGGAAGAAGAACCCCAGATACGGCTTGGGCTCGTCGTCGTGACCGTCATACTCCAGGAAGTAGTTCTTGACGAACGACACCATGCGCGAGGCCGCCAGCAGTACGAGTGGCATGGCGCACATGGGGAACACCACCAGATGCGCGGAGCCGAGCGCCGTTCCCAGCACGGTCGCCATGATGCACGACGCGATGCCCCATACAACAACCCAGTACTGGCGATGCACGAACCAGCTGAGCACGTTCGTCGAGTCGTCCGACGCGCTATCGCCCGAGCCGACACCGGCGATCTGCAGGTCCTCCTGATGCTCCTCAGCGATAACGTCCATGGCGTCGTCAAAGGTCACGATACCCAGGATATGACGGTTCTCGTCGCAGACAGGGATGGCAACCAGGTCGTACTTGGTCATCTCGTCCGTTACGTCTTCCTGGTCCTCGTCGGGCGACACATAGACCAGGTCGCGATAGGCCAGCTGACCCAGCGTGGCGTCACGGTCGGCTACGATCAGCGTGCGCAGCGAAAGCACGCCGGTCAGCATGCCGCTCGGATCCTCGGTATAGACGTAGTAGACGCTCTCGAAGTCCTCGTCGAGCTCGCGAATCGCCTCGATGGCGTCACCGACCGTTGCCGTGGCGGGCAGGGAGACAAACTCCGAGGTCATGATGCGGCCGGCGGTGTTGTCCTCATACCCCAGCAGGTTACGAATCGCCTTCTCCTCCTTGACGCCCATCAGGCGCAGGAGCTTCTCGGCCTTCTCGTAATCGAGCTCGTCGATCAGGTCGGCTGCATCGTCCGGGTCCATCATGGCCAGCATCGACGATGCGTCCGTATCGGACAGACCCTCGAGCATCTCGGTCATAAGCTCGTCGTCATCGAACTCCGAGATGGCCTCGGCGGCCTGGGCAGTATCGAGCTGCGCAAACACCTGCGCACGCAGGCGCGGGTCGAGCTGCTCGATAATGTCGGCGATGTCGGCAGGGTGCAGCTCGCCGAGCGTCTTGTGCGACACCGAGAGTTGAATGTTCTTGGTCGAGCGGTCGAGCAGGTCCATGTAGGACCAAGCGATGATGTCCTCACTGAGCGGCTTGCCCAGGTGCTTCATAAAGCCTTCGACGATATGCTCGAGCGCGGGGCTGATGGCGCGTAGCAGACCGCGAGCACCAACCTCGGCGCCCAGCAGGCGCAGCTGGTTTTCGCCCGACATGGAAAACTTGATGTCGTTTACGCGCACGACCTTCATGCCCTGCGTGTCGACAATCTGCTTGTTGAGCACGTCGCGGGCAAGCAAGAGTTCGGTCGGCTGCAGGTACGAAAAACGGATTTCGGTGGCCGACGTCTTAAGGTGTACACCCGTCTCGTCGATACGGTCGACCCATTTGCGCCAGCTGATCATAAACGGCGTCTTGCCGGGTCCGCGGAACGCGAGCGACGTTACGTGCGGAAAAACTTCGCCGGTAGCAATGCCAAAATCGTTCACAACGCCGAGCTTTTCGCCATCGACGTCCAAGACCGGCAATTTGAGCATCTCACTCAGATAATTCACTGGTGCTCCCCATCATTATCCCTTCGAACTGCGGCCATGCCGGCACGCCGTCCGTGGACTTTTAGATATGTATACGCATGCGCGGGCGGCACGCCGCTCGGCGCTCACACCCCGTACATGCGCAAGAAGCACCTGCATGGGGTCATCGACTGTATGGTCGAGGTTTGGATTTCACCTGTAACCTTTCTCTTGACCCTCATTAACCGCAGTAACTATAGCATCAGCATCGCGCTGCGGCACCGAATTTATGCACTGCACATCGCAGGCATACCAAACGCTGACGTATCCGTGACATAGTCATTGGAGACGTTCTTACATGACTAGTCTGTGGTGTCGTCATCTTCGGCGAGCTGGGGGAACACGGCGTTTTTGGGCATGGTGACCTTCGTCAGCGAGGTGAGCTTTTTGCTCAGCGATGTATCCGTCTTGACCAGATCGCTCAATGTCACGATTTTGTAGCCGTCGGCAATAAGCCCGTCGATAATCTGCGGCAGCGCCTCGAGCGTCTGCTCGGCGCATTCATCGTTATCGGTCAGCAACACAATGTTGCCCGGCGTCACCGAATCGAGCACCGTCGAGACCTGCTCGTCGGCACCGTTGAGCAGCCAGTCGCCCGAATCGATATTCCACGAGACCACGGCAGACACCAGGTCCATCGCATCAATCCAGTTTTGCTCGTCAAAGGCTGCGTAGGGAGCACGCAAAAGCATCGTCGACGTTCCGGTCGCGGACTTGATCGCCTCGGTGCCCTTCGAAACCTGTTCGCGCACTGCATCGCGATCCTTGCCCTTGAGCGATTCGTCGCTGTAACTGTTGGAGCCGACCTCGCAGCCGGCATCGACAATCGCCTTGGCCGTGGCGGGCGAGGCCTCGGCCGCATCGCCCGACAGGAAGAACGTCGCGGTGACGCCCTTTTCCTTGAGCACCTGCAAGATCTGCTTGGTCACGCCGCTCGGGCCCTCATCAAACGTCAGCGCCACGTACTTTTCGTTGCCCTTGGGCGCCACGCTCGCGCACTCGACCACGCAATCGGTGGCGGGCACGACCTCGCCGCGGTCCTGCGTCTTGCCCGATTGCTCGCCGACCCACACCTCAGAGCGACCCTGGATACCCCACGTCTTGACATACTCGATGGCACCCGCGCCCTCGACCTTAAGCTTGGGCTCGATAACCGTCGCCTGGACCTCATGCTTCTCATACGTGTCGCGGCCGTCTTTGACCGTCACCTTCTCGCCGCCCGTAAGCTCGCGGCTTTTCCACTTGCCCTGTTTTATGCGCTTGCCGTCCACTTTTACCGACAGCTTTTCGCCGCCATGGCGAGTAAGCACGCTGTCGTCAACGGCCAGCAGGTCCCCGGCGTCGTAGGTATCGGTCAGCTCCTGGTCGTCGATGAGATTTTGCAGCGTAGAGCCGACGCGCACCGCAGTCTCCTGGCCGTTGAGGACGACATCCACGCTGCGGTTGACGTAGCCCACGACAGCAGCGATGAACAGCACGAGCGCGCAACCCACGGCGATGAGCGCATAGGGCAGGCGAGACGGACGGCGGGGCGTGCGGCCGTTGCCGATGCGAGCGCTGCGGTCGCTAAAGCCGCGGCTATGGTTGAGATACATCGCGCCGGGCTTACGGTGACGCTTGCGCTGACCGCTGGGCAGCTGCCCCAGATCGCGGCGCGCCGTCGGACGCGAGCCCGAGCGTCCGTGTGAATATGATCCGTTTTGGCGCATGTGCCCTCCCCCATAAACGCAGCAAGCCGGAGCAACAGGTCTCCGGCTTGCCTCCCATCATTTGGTACGTCGCTATTTGCTAGCTTTCGACGAGCCACCGCTCGCCTTTTGATATTCGTCCTTAAAGGCCTTGAACATACCGCGCGTCTTGCCGAGCTGCTTGCCCAGCGCGCGACTGCCCTTGTCCACGGCGACCGAACCCTTGTCATCGAGCACCTTGGCGCCCTTCTTGACCTTATCGCCCACCACGACGCTTGCCTCGGCAGCCTTTGCGGCGGCGCCGCCCGAATACCCGAGCGACTTGACCTCGTCCGAGACGACCATCGCGCCGTTCTCGTAGCCGCGCAGCATCGTCGGCGGCATCTGCGTGTCGCCCACCAGCACACTCGAGGCAGTGCCGGCGGTCACGTAGAACGTCTGCACGATGCCCGAACGCGGCTTGAACTCCACATCCGAGCAATAGCCCACGACATCGCCCGACTCCGTGCGCACGTCCATGCCAACCCAGATAATGCAATCGTCCAGGTTGATGTCGAGGCGCTTGGCCGCAGCGGCATCGTAGGTGCCCTTGACGTCGTCAACCGCGATGGCGCCCTCGTAGACGCCAATGGCATCGAGCGCCACAAATCGGTCGGGGCGCTCGATCATGCCCGCGATATCGGACTGGCGCACCATAAAGCCCACCACGCGCGTACCGCCCGGGGTAAAGACCGGAAAGTGAATCTTGCCGAGCTTTTTAGGACTGCGCGGCGTGCCGTCTTTTTTGGTGCGCTTATCCTCGGTAGGCTTGCGATAGATCTTGGCGCCGACAAAATCCCCGGCGCGCATTATGCCTCGGTCGAAGGCTCCGCGGCCTCGGCGTCGGCCTCGACGGCGTTCTCGACCACGACATCGGCGGCGGGCGTCACGTTGCCGCCCGAGATGGCGTCGTTGAGCTGCTCGCGCAGCTGGTCCATGCGCTCGCGGGCAAGGTCAACCTTGGCACGCAGGTCATCGGTCTTGGCGTCGACCATCGGGCCAAAATCGTTGACCGCGGCGCGGGCCTCCTCGGCACCGTGCTCGTAGGTGTCGCGCATGTTATCCCAGGCGTCGTTGGCGATATCGGCAGCCATGGCGCGGGTCTCGGCGCCCGAGCGCGGAGCCAGGGCGACGCCGATGATGGCGCCGGCGGCAGCACCGAAGAGCGCACCCGAGATAAAGTTGAAAGTCTTACCCATGTTCATTCCTCTCCTGCGGGCACCTCGGCGCCCACCGTTTGAATGCTGTCCATTATACCCGCAGCACAGCGCTTGCCGTCTTACTCATCTGCGTACGGTAAAGGCGCAGGTACATGATGGTAATAAGCGGGTGAGCCTACTCCTGTGGCATGGCAGGCATGGCCACTGTAGCGCCCGGGTCCTCGCCGGCGCCGTCAACGAGCGGCAGCGCTCCCTCGTGCGCGGGGGCGACCGGAGCCGTCGCCGCGCCACCGTAGACGGCAGCGGGGGCCTCGTGGCTTTCGGCGGTCGCGCCCTCGGTATCGATTACCTCCTGTGGCTCGTCGTCAAAGCTCGGGACGCCCTGGGGCTCCGCGGGCTCGGCCTCGACGGTCTCCTCGGCAGGGGCATCGTCGACAGGATCGACGGCAGCCTCGGCAGGGGCATCGTCGACAGGATCGACGGCAGCCTCGGCAGGCGCCTCGCCCTCGGTCGCGTCCCCGGCCTCGCCCTCGGCGTTCGCGGCGGCGACGGCCTCGTGCGGGTCCTTGCCCTCGGCCTCGGCACGCATGCCCAGTACCAGGTTGCGCAGGCCCGCGACCGTACCGTCCACGTCGGGAGCGGGCTGATCGGCATGCAGATAGGCCCAATCCATCATAAAGGTCGCCGAAGACAGCGCGCCGATGGCCAGCGCGTCGTCGGGACACGAAAGCTCGACCTCAAAGACACGCTCATCGTGCTCACTCACGCGAGTGCGGCCGCACGAAATGCTGCCAGCGAGACCGGTCTCGTTCATGAGCTCGACCGTCACGTGCTCCAGCAGATGGCAAAGCTCGGTCTGGCCCATGCAGTCCTGGAATTCGCGACCGGAATCGCCCAGGCACAGGTGCTTGGCAATCGCGGGCACCAGGTAATACACGCGCGCCGTGGCCTCGATGTCCTCCGAGGTCATGAGCGGCATGCCGGGGTTCACCAGCACGTGCGCGCAGATCTTGTCCTCGCTGACGGTGACCTTAAGGATGTTGAACAGGCCTGCCATAACTCTCCCCTACTCTTCCTTACCCTACTCGTCGCCGTCGTGCGGGTCCGCAGAGCCCGCACCAGACGCCGTCGGCTCGTCTGTCGAGGGCTCGGAATCCTTCTTATCGGTTTCGGCCGGAGCGATCACGCGAATGAGCGAGATGCGCTGGCCACGCATCGACTGCACCTTGAACTTGTACCCCGCGACCTCAAACACCTCTCCGATGTCGGGCACCGAGTCGCAAAGCTCCAAAATCCAGCCGGCGATGGTCTCATAATCATCGCTTTCCTCGAGCGGCCAACCAAGCTCAATCGCGTCATCGCACGAAAAACGCCCATCGACGAGCCACTCGCGGCGCGAAAGGCGCGTGAGGTACTTGTTGTCGGGGTCGAACTCGTCCTCGATCTCACCCACGATCTCCTCGACGATGTCCTCGATGGTGATGATGCCGGCCGTGCCACCGTACTCGTCCACGACCACTACGATCTGGTCGTGCGAGGTCTGCATCTCGGACAGCAGCGGCAGGATGTCCTTGGTGTCGGGCACAAAGGTGGCGTCGCGCAAAAAGTCGGCGATGGGCTGGTCGCCCTTGCCGTCGAGCGAAGGCTGGATCAGGTCCTTGATGTGCGCGATGCCGGCGACGTTGTCGGGATCCTCGTGATAGACGGGGATGCGGCTAAAGCCGGTCTGGCGCATGGTGGACAGCACGTCGGCGACCGTCTCGTCGTCCTCGCACATGGTGGTGTCCACGCGCGGCACCATGACCTCGCGGGCAACGGTATCGCCCAAGTCAAAGATCTCGTGGATCATACGCTTTTCCTCGTCGAGCAGGTCGTCCTGCTCCGAGACCATGTACTTGATCTCTTCTTCCGAGACGTTTTGGCGGTCGTCGGCGCTCTTGATGCGCAGGATGCGGGCCAGGCCATCGGAGCAAGCGCCAGTCAGCCACACGAGCGGACGGGCGATCTTTTGGAAAAACGACAACGGTCCCACGACCTGCTTGGATACGCCCTCGGCATTGGCCAGGCCGATGCGCTTGGGCACAAGCTCGCCGATCACGATGGACACAAAGGCGACCGCGACGGTGATGATGACCGGCGCCAGACCGCGCGCGATGGCGGAGAGCGGCGCGATGCCAAAGCTCATGAGCCACGTGGCGAGCGGGTCGGACAGACTCGTCGAGGCGACGGCGGACGAGGCGAAGCCCACGAGCGTGATGGCGACCTGGATGGTGGCCAACAGCTGATCAGAGTCGGCGGCGAGTTGGACGGCGCGCTCGGCGCGCTTATCGCCTTCCTCGGCATCATGCTCCAGCACGGCGCGCTTAGCCGTGGTGAGCGCCATCTCGGACATAGAGAAGTAGCCGTTGATGAGGGTCAAAACGAGGGTGGTGATAAGGGAGATGGTTATGTCCATCGGGAGTTTCTCGAACCTCCAAGATTCGGGACGTCGGATTAAAACGTTGACGGCGGATACGGCAATTGCACCGGCGCCCAAACAAAGACGCGGGCGCGCAGGCGTGGTCGCTAGATTACGAAGAGGATCACCGCCATGAACTGGAAGATGCTGCCGGCGAGTACCCACAGGTGAAACACGCTGTGAAGATAGCGCACGTTTTTGGCGATATAGAACGGCACGCCCGCGGTGTAGCACACGCCGCCGACGGCGAGCAGGGCAAGTGCCACGGGGTTGAGCAGCGCCACAAGTTCGGGCAGCTTAAAGACAACGAGCCAGCCCATCAGCAGGTAGACCAGGCCGCTTACCCAGTGCGGTTGACGCTCACGCATAAAGCACTCGAGGGCGATGCCGATGATGGCGATGGCCCATACGGCAAAGAACAGCACAGCGCCGCCGTCGTTTGCGAGCGTGATGAGGCAAAACGGCGTATAGCTGCCGGCTATGAGCAGGTAGATGCAGCTGTGATCGATGATGCGAAACACGCGCTTGGCGCGCGCGGGCTGAATCGCGTGGTAGAGCGTGGAGGCTAGGTATTCGAGGATAATGCTGACGCCATAGACAATCGCCGCGGCCATGTGGGCCGGGCTTCCGCCGCGCAGGGCGGCGAATACGATCAGGAGCACCAGGCCCGCGATACCCAGCAGGCAGCCGACACCATGGGTGACGGAGTTCATGATCTCCTCACCCACCGTGTAGTGTGGAACGGCCGCGGTCTTGGGTCGCGGCTTAGAACTGTCGCTCGAATCGGACATGCCGGTTACATCCTCCAACGTAAAGAGTTCTCAACACTATATCAAAGCGTCTAGGTACGTGCGAAATTTGCACCATACGTGACCTTTCGTTTACCCATTCTTTGCCTGTTGACGCATCAACGGCGAACGTCCATAATGCGCTTGCATTAAATGTTGATGTATTAACATCTTATAGGAAAGCTTCTCATGTCTCAAAACGCACGTTCCCATCGAAAGCTCAAGATAGCCGGCATTGTTGCACTGGTGGCTGTCGTTGCGCTGCTCGGATTTGCCGGCAACTATTTGTTTGACTTTGCCCTGAACCCCCAAGCGCCGTACACCATGAAGATGATGCAGGATAGCAAGAACGACAAAGAAGGTGAGCAGCCGGATGCCGAGGACACCGAGGCGCGGGCGTGGTTTAAAGAGAATCGCGAGAGCAGCAGCCTCACCGCAGATGACGGAACCGAGCTTGCCGCTTGGTATTTTGCTGCTTCGGAGAGCACGCACGACTACGCCGTCTGCCTGCATGGATATACCAACGAGCCCATCGGTATGGCCCGATACGTCAAGCGATTCCACGACCGCGGCATGAACGTACTCGCACCCGCCGCCCGCGCCCACGAGCGCTCCGGCGGCGACTATATCGGCATGGGCTGGCCCGAGCGGCTAGATGTCGTTGCATGGATTGGGCGGATCGTTCAGGCTGACCCCGAGGCGCGTATCCTGGTCTTTGGCGAGTCGATGGGTGCGGCAACCGCCATGAACGTCGCGGGGGAATCTCTGCCCGCAAACGTAAAATGCATTATCGAGGACTGCGGTTATACGAGTGTTTGGGACGAGTTTTCTCTGCAGCTCAAGGACGTGTTCGGCCTGCCCAGTTTTCCCTTGCTCGATGTAGCAAATTTGGTGTGCAACGTGCGCGCGGGCTACGACTTTCATAAGGCGAGCAGTGTGGAGCAACTCAAACACGCGACGGTTCCCATGCTGTTTATCCACGGCGACCAGGACACCTTTGTGCCGTACAGTATGCTCGACCAAAACTACGACGCGTGCGCCAGCAAGGTCAAGCAAAAGCTCACCATCCACGGCGCCACCCACGCCAAGAGTGCGCAAGTTGACCCCGAGCTCTACTGGAACACGGTCGACGACTTCCTCGATAAGAATTTTTAGGCAAAAAGCAACGTCTGGGGTTTTGTTGCCAAAAATCGGTTTGTGGTCGGCGGTATTCGATTTTTCACCACACTTCTGAAAAGCCGCCCGCAAGCGTTGTGCTCGTGGGCGGCTTTTGCTCAACTTACGCTACAAGGCGCTTGTTTTGTCCAATAGCTAGGCGCTACTTGACCTCGATGAGCTCGTACTTGCTCGTGCCCAGGCCGATCTTCTCGGCGTGCGCGATGCACGCGCGCCAGTCGGTGTCGGGATGCGTGATGCAGAAGGGGTCGTGCGCCTGCTCGCCCTCCAGATGCTCGTGGTTGTGCTCCATCTTGGCCGCGCTATCGGTGAGCTCGGTGTTGGGCAGTGGCTCGGACGCCATGACGGCGTCGGCGCAGGCCTGATCGATGGCGACCGGGTCGAAGCTCGCGAACATGCCGATGTCGTTGACGATAGGCGTATCGTTTTCGGGATGACAATCGCAGTTGGGGCTGATGTCCATAGCAAGCGAGATATGGAAGCTCGGGCGGCCGTCGACGACAGCCTTCGTGTACTCGGCGATCTTGTAGTTGAGCACATCGGCCGCGGCGTCATAGCCGGGCTTGATGCAGTCCTGGTTGCACGCCGCAATGCAGCGCCCACACCCCACGCAGCGATCGTGGTCGATGGCGGCCACGTGCACCGTGCGAGTAGCGCCGCTGGCAAGCTCGCGCTCGCGGGTATCGTCGAACGAGATAGCGTTGTGTGCGCAGATCTTTTCGCAGGCACGGCAGCCAATGCAGTGCTCGGTCGCGACGTTCGGTTTGCCGGCGGCATGCTGCTCCATCTTGCCGGCACGGCTGCCGCCTCCCATGCCCAGGTTCTTCATGGCACCGCCAAAGCCGGCCTGCTCATGACCCTTAAAGTGGGTGAGGCTGATCACGATGTCGGCGTCCATGAGTGCCTGACCGATCTTGGCCTCGCGCACGTACTCGCCACCCTCGACCGGGACGAGCGCCTCGTCGGTACCCTTGAGGCCGTCGGCGATGATGATCTGGCAGCCCGTGGCATACGGGGTAAAGCCGTTCTGATAGGCGGTATCGATGTGCTCGAGCGCGTTTTTGCGGCTACCGACGTAGAGCGTGTTGCAGTCGGTGAGGAAGGGCTTGCCGCCCAGTTCCTTCACGACATCCGCGACGGCGCGGGCGTAGTTGGGGCGCAAAAAGCTCAGGTTGCCCAGCTCGCCAAAGTGAATCTTGATGGCGACGAACTTGTTCTCAAAGTCGATCTGCTCAATTCCGGCGTGACGGATGAGGCGCTTGAGCTTGTCGAGCTGGCTCTCGCGAGCATGCGTGCGCAGGTTGGTGAAGTACACCTTAGCGGGTGCTGCGGGTGCAGTTGCGGTCATAGATCTATCCCCTCGGTCTATATGGCGTTACAGACATAGAGGATGGTACCAGTTAAAGCAGAGGTAAAGTCAAGTACGGCACCTAGTCATTGGGGACGTTCTTAAATGACTACTCCTGCACCTTGAGGGCCTCGGCCAGGCTCACGCGCTTGATAGAGCGCGTGTGCAGCAGCGCCACGACCAGGTAGGTCGTAAAGCCAATGCCGACGCATGCAGCCATGGACCAAGCGGGCACGTAGATCTCGATATTGCCGTTGTAGGCGAGCAGCATCGAGCGGAAGATGGCCGTGAGCGAGCCAATAATGACCGGCAGGCTCAGCACGAGCGACACCGCCACGCACAGTGTGATCGAGCGGATGTACAGATGCGAGATCTCGCTATCGCGATAGCCAAAGACTTTCATGTAGCTGATCGACCGGGCGCTGTGGTCGATTACAGCCTTGGTCAGCAGGTACATAAACAGCAGGAAGATGAACACCGCAAGCCCAACCATCATGCCGATCATTTTGCTCATCATGCCGATGAACTGGTCGCCCACGGCGCGCATGTCGTCGGGCGTGGTGTCGCCGGCAAAGTAACGAGCATCGAGGTCGAGCTTCTCGTCGCTCACATAGCCGTTAAAGTAGGCGGCGTCGTTGTCGAACAGCTCGTTAAAGTCGTCGATGCTCATATAGATATTCATGTCCGACTTGGAGCCCCAGGCACAGTCCTTGCCCGCGTACTCAAGGGAATAATGCTCGCCTTCGTACTTGTCGCTGAGCGTGACCTTCTGGCCCTCGCTCCAGCCAAACTTATCGAGCAGACCGCCGCCAAAGACGACGCGCCCATCGCCGACGTTGAGGTCTTTCCAATAGCGCGAATCTGGTGAAATGCCATAGACGGAAATCGTCTCCTCGCCATTACCATCGCCGCGGTCGTATTGCAGCTGGTAAACGGCATATTTCTCGGCCTGCGCGATTGCGCCCGCGCCGTTGTCGGTCGTATTGACCGGGTGGATTTCGTCGTTGTCAGTGTCGATCTTAGAGGCCTTGTCGATCAGGTCGATAGCCTCGTCGCGGTTGCGGCCGAGGGCATCGGCAAGATCGTCAAGGCGCGCGTAGAGCGCATCCTTCTTGTCCTGGACCTTGGCAAGCGCGTCCTGCGCCGCGGCCAGGCTCTCGGCAGACGGAGATGCGGTCGCGGCATCGGCCGCCGCCTGCGCCGCATCGGCCGCGTCGTCAAGCTCGTCATCGGCATCCTGGGCGGCAGAAAGCAGCGCGCCGTCAACCGACTGCAAGCGCTCGAGTGCCGACCACTGCTCGCGCTCCTCGGCAGTGCCCTCGAGCTCCAGCGGAGCCTTGAGCGTGTACTGGTGCTCGGCGACCAGGCTCGTCTCGAGGTTGTCGGCGTAGTGCGTCATCGTGGGCAGAATCGCCAGGCCAAAGAGCAGCAGCAGCGAGGCAAACGCAATGCCCACGAAGAGCGTGGCGAAGTTACCCAGGTTGCGCAGGAAGATACGCAGGCGGAAACGGGAAACAAAACCCATGCGCTCCGGCAGCTGCAGGCCGCACTTGGTGCCCGACTTGCCGCTCGCTTCGTGACGAAGAAACTGCAACGGCGTCTTGCCCATTTTGCGAAGCAGACCCACCAGCGTGATAAGGATGAGCGCGGCGGCGGGAACCACGGCGCACTTCACAAAGATCTCCCAGCTCCAGTACACCTGGAAGGGCGGCAGGCTGTACGAACCGTAATAGAGGCTGCGCATGGGCTCGGTAAAGAACGCAATGCCGAGAGCGGTGCCCAAAAGAGCCGCGACCACGCCCACGATGGCGGGAAGCGCGAGGTAGTGCAGGACGATCTCGCGACGGCGATAACCGCTGGCGAGCAGCGTGCCGATGATGGCGCTCTCCTCCTCGATGGTGGTGTCGGTAAGGACCACAAAGACAAACGCCATGATCACGATGATGATGTCGAGCAGCGTCATCCACATCATGGAGTCGCCGTCCACGTCGTCGCGCGCGTAGCCAATACCCTGGTTGGAATCGGCGTCGATCAGATCGTCCACGCGCGCATCGGCATCGGTCAGCGCCTCGACCATATCCTGCTCCGCATCGATGCGATCCGCAGTGGAGAGGTCGCGATCGGTAAAGGTAAAGGAATAGGTGTAGGCGGGCGCGCCGCCGACGTCCTCGAGCGCGGCAAAACCGGCGTCGGTGACCTCGGCCACGCCATAGGTGATGGTGTTCACCGTAAAGTCGGAGTTGTTGAGGAACAGCGCCTGGCTATCGGGCTGAGTCATGATGCCGCAGATGGTGTAGGTGCGACCCTCGAGCTCGACTTTATCGCCCACGGACAGGTTGTTATTGGTGGCGAAGACGCGGTCGATGGCCACCTCGTCGTCCGCCTTAGGCCGCCTACCTTCGCAGTAGGACGCGATATCGACCTTGGTGCGGTGCGCATAGGTGCGCAGCGTGCGCTTGGTGCCGTCGTCGCCGGACGCCTTTTTGATGATAGCGTCGATGGAGAAATTCTTGTAGAGCGTGACGCCGCCGACGTTGTCGGCTGCATCCTCGGCGGCCTTGAGTTGATCGTCGGTAGCCTCGAAGGAGGTGGTCACGCGGCCGTCCTCAATCGTGTACGCATCGCGCATGTCATCGATAAGGCAGCCGATGGAATGCGCTGCGAGCAAAAAGCCCGAGGTGAGAGCGATACTTCCGCACATAAGCAAAAAGATGCCCAGGTACTTGCCGATATTGCGGCGCAGCTCGCGTGGGAGACGTTTTGCGAGAGGTGTCATGGCGCCGCCTACCAATCGAGCTCGGCGGCCGAGACGGGCGACTCGTTGAGCTCATCCTCGACGATGCGCCCGTCGCGCAGGCGCAGCACGCGATTGGCCATGCGCGCGATGGCGGCGTTGTGGGTGACGATGATGATGGTGCAGCCGTAGGTGCGGTTGACATCCTCCATGAGCTGCAAGATTTCCTTGGACGTCTTATAGTCGAGCGCACCGGTGGGCTCGTCGCACAGCAGCAGGCCCGGGTTTTTGACGAGCGCACGGCCGATGGCGCAGCGCTGCTGCTGGCCGCCCGAAACCTGGCGCGGGAACTTGTTGCGGTGCTCGTAGAGGCCCAGCGAGCGTAGCAAGCCGTCAATGTTGAGCGGCTTTTTGGACAGGTGTGCCGTGACCTCGATGTTTTCCTTGATGGTGAGGTCGGGCACCAGGTTGTAGAACTGAAAGACAAAGCCCAGCTCACGGCGGCGATACTCGCCCAGGTCGGTAGGCTTGAGCACCGTGAGGTCGCAGCCGTCCACCATGATAGAGCCGCCGTCGGCATCCTCCAGGCCACCGATCAGGTTAAGAAACGTCGACTTGCCCGAACCCGAAGGTCCCAGCATGACGCAGATCTCTCCGCGGTTGATGGACGTATCGATGCCGTCGAGCACCGTCAGGCGCGCATCACCGTCGCCGTAGTGCTTTTTGAGATCCTTAACCTGGACGTAGGCTTCCTGCGTTGCCATGGTATCCCCCATTGTTAGCCTCATACTACTTTATGAGCGTAATAGTAAACCTTGGCGAACTATTTTGGGGCGAGGTCTGGACTTTATTTCAGACTAGGCGCGGGATTTGGCGCGTGCGAGGGCGAGGCCCGCGGCGGCGATGGCCACGGCGAAGAGTGCCGTGACGCCCAGGTCGCAGGCGATGTCGCCCAGCACGGCGGACGTCAAATCCGAGGCGAGCGCCTTGCCGATCGCGTCGTTCACCCAATATGTCGGCACAAAGTGCGCCACCGTCTGCACGGC
The DNA here is from genome assembly GCA_900551625.1 of uncultured Collinsella sp. Lineage (GTDB taxonomy): Bacteria > Actinomycetota > Coriobacteriia > Coriobacteriales > Coriobacteriaceae > Collinsella. The sequence goes on along the minus strand of URWZ01000013.1, from coordinate 202 downwards.
CGGGCCCATCAGCGACAGCGGCATCCAGGCGCCGCCCAAAAACGTCATGAGCATGCCGAGCAGGTTGCCCACACCGTTGAGCAGCTCCTCGCGCGCACCCAGGCTCGACAGCGCAAAGCCAACGGCCAGCGGCGTGCACGCCAGGGCAAACGTCGCTGCCAGCGCCAAGCACACACCTGTCTCTTATACACATCTCCGAGCC
>URWZ01000012.1 GCA_900551625.1 uncultured Collinsella sp. | reverse complement strand
GTTCTTGGGCAGTGCCGGTCCGTGTAGGTACGTGCCGATGACGCCCTTGTAGATGAGGCCCTCAAAGCCGTCGTCGCCGTTGTTGCCGGTGCCCGTGACGACGGACATTCCGAGCGGCGTGGCCTCTGCATCGAGCAGGGTGCGGCCGCCGTGGTTCTCGAATCCCACAAAGGGCTCGGGTGCCAGGTCGGTTTTGACGGCGACGTTGCCGATCAGACGGTCGGAGCCGCGCACGGTCTCGGCGGCAATGACGCCCAGACCCTCAATGCGATCGTCGCCCATGTAGTACGAACGGCCGAGCAGCTGATAGCTGCCGCAGATTGCGAGCAGCGAGCCGCCGTCCTCAACATAGGCCGCGACCTTGTCTTTTTGAGCGAGCAATTCATGTGCCACAGCCAACTGGTCGCGGTCGGAGCCACCGCCCATCATGACGATATCGGCGTCGGTGAGATCGAGCGACTCGCCCATACGGACCTCGTCCACGCGCACGGGGATGCCACGCCAGGCGCAGCGGCGCTCGAGGGCAATGACGTTGCCGCCGTCGCCATAGAGGTTGAGGGCATCGGGATACAGGTAGACGATGCGCAGGGGGCGTGAGAGCTCGACCGGCGCAATATCGGTGGGGACGGCGCTGCCATCGGCGCGCGTTGCGGCGTGGGAGGCAACCGAGCTCGCATCGGTGCCCTTAAGCTCGTCGAGTTCCTTGACCAGCGGCGGGAAGGCCGTGTAGTTGGCGACGGCGTAGAAGGTGTCATCGGCGATCTCGTCTGCCACGGCGCCGATCGCCTGCTCGATATTCGAGATGATGGCGGCGTCGATGCCGGCGTACTTTAGACGTACCTGCATATCGTGTGCACGCGTGCCGCCGGCAAAGGCGACAAGCCCTGGGGTATCGGCGATGCGCTCGAAGTCGACGTCGTAGATCCACGAGACATCGTGGCCGTCGGCGTCGTTGTCGTTCAGGAAGAAGGCGCAGAGTCTGCCGCCCGCCGTTTTAATGGACTGGATCTGGCGATCGAAGCCCACGGGATTTTTGGCCAGGTTTGCCTCGACGGTACGGCCAGCGATCTCCCAGCGGCCCATGCGTCCGCCGGCGGGGACGTAGGCATCGAGCGTGGGCTGTAGGTGAGCTGCGTCCACGCCCAGCTCGCGCGCCGCAAAGAAGGCGGCGGCAACGTTGTAGACCATGTACAGGCCGTTGTAGCGCGTGACGATGTGCGTTGCAGGTGCGTCGGTATCGGGTCCAAAGTTCAGGTCAAAGCCGTAGCCACCGCAGGTGAGCTCAACGCCTGTCACGCGACGGACCAGCGCGGGACGACCCCAACCGCACGAAGGACAATGATAGGCGCCGAGTTGGCCGTACTGCACATAGTCGTACTCCAGCGGCGCGTTGCACTGCGAGCAAAAACGCGAGTCGCTAATGCGATCGGACTCGGTGCCCGTGGCGCCGTCGATGCCAAAGGCGATGCTCGTGTTGGGGACGCGTGCGGCGATCGAGGCGCACAGCGGATCGTCGGCGTTATAGATGAGCGTCGTTGCCGGCGAAAGCTCCAGCGCGTGGGCGATGACGTCCTGGGTGTGGTCGATCTCGCCGTAGCGGTCCAGCTGGTCGCGGAACAGGTTGAGCAGCACAAAGTAGGTCGGCTTGAGCTTGGGCAGGACGCGCACCGTGTAGAGCTCGTCGCACTCAAAGACGCCTACGCGCTTGCTGCTGGCGGTTCGCTTAAGGTTGCCGCGTGCCTCGAGCAACGCGCCCACCACGCCCGGCTCCATGTTGTTGCCGGCGCGGTTGCATACCACGGTGGCGCCGCTGGCGGCAACGGCATCGGCGATGAGGTTGGAGGTAGTGGTCTTGCCGTTGGTGCCGGTGATCACCACGCTGCGGTCGACAAGGCCCGCGAGGTCGCTTAGCAGCTCGGGGTCGATCTTCATGGCGATGCGGCCGGGGAGTACGCCGCCCTGGCGCTTAAGGACGGAGCGCAGCCCCCAGCGGGCGATATCGCTCGAGGTGCAGGCGAGAGAAGAGCGGAAGTTCATGAAGCCGTTCCTAACGTGAATGACATGGTCGTGGCGTTTGCGCCGTTAAAAGCCGTAACGGCGCGCAAATTCCTGGGCAAGCTGCGATACGTCTTCGCAAGCGTTGGCCCAGGGAGCAAAATCGGGAGTATCCGAGATGATGCCGTCGGCCTCCCAAACTGCCTGATGCGAAAGGTCCCAGGGGTCGTGCGGTTCGGGCCGGCAGGGAAGGTACGGCGTCTGATACATGGGGTTCAGCAAAAAGAACGCGCCGCCCTCGCAGCGGTTGGCAAACTCGCGCAGCGCGCGTGTCGCCGGGCGCATCTTGTTCGTTTTGAACAGCAGAATCGTGCGGGCGAGTAGGTACCAGGGGGAGTTCTCGAGGGCATCGGCCCCCATCTGCTCCTCGAGCTGGTGGACCAGGGCAAAAAAGCCGTCCTCGTCTTCCAGGCGAGCGAGGGCGAGTAGCACGGTGCCTGCAGCTCGGGTGGGATAGCCTTCCGCCTTAAGAACACGGCGAGAATAGTTGGCGGCAGCACGGTAACGAGCGCTCGCCAAGCACAGCTGCGAGATGGCCTCGAGTGTGTGGAGCCACCCGATAAGAGCCGGCTCGCTCACGGTGAGATCGGCCGCCGTCACGCCGTCTGCCAGCACCTTGTTGGCCCAGTAGTGTGGGGCTTCCATATCGAACCCGGGCACGCTTTGCTGCAGGTAATCGGCCGCGGTCGCTTCGAGCTTCAGCAGGTCGCCCAGGCAGGCATCAACGGGCGTGTCCGCCAAAATGATGGCGAGCAGCTGGGCATCGAGGACATACGCATCGATGCGGACGATCTTGAGCAGCTCATCGCGCATGTCGTCGAACAGGCGGTTGCGCGTCTGCTCAAACTCCTCGTCGCTGCCCATGTCCTCGATGCGATGGAGCTCGTCGAGCAGGTGGCGGTGGACGCCTGCATAGGACAGCAGCGCCTGGGCATGCTCGGTCTGCGCATACTTATGAGGGTTGACGCTCACGTCGTTATGGACAAGCTCGCGTGCTGCATCGGTGAGTTCGGGGTGCGACGCAAGGTAGGCGCGCTCCAGGTAGGCGGGGATGTAGACGCTCGGATCCATTAGAGGTCTCCTCCCTTAAACGGCAAGCCCTGCTCGGCCGCCCGCAGGATGCGCTCGTCGATCTGGGAACGCACGATATCGTTGGTGGCGACCCAGGCGGCAAAGCTGGCATTGTCGGGGGCGCCCAGGCCCTCCTGCAGTACCGGCGTCGCCTCGGACAGCGCAAGGACAAGCTCGTCGGTGGAGCCCACACCCACGTTGACGCGGGCATAGACGCCATCGGGAAACTCGGTTTGGAAATAGAGCGCCTCGGCTGCGTGTGGGCACGAGTGTGCAAGGATGCGCAAGTAGTGCTCGGCACCCTCGTAGTCCAGCTCGCGCCAGGCAGCGCTCATCAGCGCGATGAGCGTCCATGGGTCCAAGTCGCGCTCCGCGTCCTTGGGACGACGGCGTAGCGGCGTGTTGGTGAGATAGGAGACGGAGTGGGCAGAGCGAAAGCGCTTGAGCTCCTCGGCGGGGTATTCGAGCTTAGCCATGGCGAGCATTGCGGTGTGGCGGACGCCGGCCGGATCGTTGGGGGCAAAGTCGAGGCTGCAGTTTGCGGCTTTGAGCGACATGCGATAGCGGCCGCTAATGAGGGCGCGCGACGCAAGGGCGGCAAGCCAGCGCAGGTAGGGGCGGCGCATAAGGTCGCCTGCGGCCTCACGCTCGTAGGGGTCCTGCGCCGAGGCGATCTTGAGTGCCAGGTCGTGCTCGACTTCATCGCGCTTGGATACCAAGTACTGTACGTACTCCTCGTTGGAGTTGGCGGTGAGGGCGGTCAGCATGCGCTGGGCATCCCAGTTGGTGGGGTCGAGTGCGGCTGCCTCGCGAAGCATGTTCTCGGCAGCGGCCTCTTCTTGCTCTGCCTGGGTATCGTCAGGGATAAAGGGAATGCGGTAGTCGACAGCCTCGACCACCTTGGCAATGAGGTGCCCGGCGCGGTCGCGGTCGTGCACGATGAGCGGCGCGGGGTTGCGGGTGAATTGTTCCATCAGACGCTCTACGGCGGCACCGTCGGTGAGCGGAATATTGTCGCGGCGCAAGGCCTCAAGAACGAGGCGATGGCAATCCTCTTGAATGGGATCGAATGCCATGGGGCCTCCTTTGCTGCGGTTAGGGTTCAAATGTCTCTATATAAGGTTCTAGTTTACCCGCATGTGGCACACCGGGGGTGCCGCACTTGGACATGCACCTTTGCACCACGAAGACGGATGTCGCACAAATGTCGGCACCTTGGACGGCTGAGTGGTATCACGGTGCCGCAAACGGTCGATTTTTGGCGGCGAACGGGGCATATTTTGGAGGGGCACAGTCCTGCCCGGGATATGTAGTCAACCTTGATAAAACGTTTGCCCAGCTTGGGAGTATGAATGCCGCACAAGGGTCTTCAGGGATAGAAAAAACGTTTCATCATTGTCGGCTTTAGGTGAATAACTGACCAACTAGAACGGTAGAATAATGTTTGTCTGAGCGTTGAGACGTTTAGACATCGCGCATTGTCATCGCCGGCAACGCGCAAACCGGTCCTAACGGAGCCAATTGGGTGCTCCGTTATATACGCAAGTCTAAGAGGGGCTTGTTTAGGAGGCACAGTATGGGACGTTTTACCAATCCTCGCGATCTGTACTTTGGTGAGGGCGCTCGCCACGAGGTGAAGAACCTCAAGGGCAAGAAGGCCATCATCGTTTCTGGCGGCAGCTCTATGCGCCGCGGCGGGTTCCTGCAGGACGTCGAGAACGACCTTAAGGAAGGCGGTTTCGAGGTCAAGCTGTTCGAGGGCGTCGAGTCCGACCCGTCCATCGAGACGGTCATGAAGGGCGCCGAGGCCATGCGCGAGTTCGAGCCCGACTGGATTATCGCCATCGGCGGCGGCTCGCCCATCGATGCCGCTAAGGCCATGTGGGTCTTCTACGAGTATCCCGAGGAGTCCTTCGATAACATCATCCAGCCGTTCAGCTTCCCCGAGCTGCGTCAGAAGGCTCACTTCTGCGCCATCTCCTCCACCTCCGGTACCGCTACCGAGGTCACTGCCTTCTCCGTCATTACCGACTATGCCAAGGGCATCAAGTACCCGCTGGCCGACTTCAACATCACCCCTGATGTCGCCATCGTCGACCCCGAGCTCACCTACACCATGCCCGCCAAGCTGTGCGCTCACACCGGCATGGACGCTCTGACCCACTGCATGGAGGCCTACGTTTCCACCTGCGCTTCCATGTTCACCGACGCCAACGCTCTGCACGGCATCCGCGAGATCGTCGAGTGGCTGCCCAAGTCCTATGCTGGCGACCATGAGGCCCGTCAGCACATGCACGAGGCTCAGTGCATCGCCGGTATCGCCTTCTCCTCGGGCCTGCTCGGCATCGTTCACTCCATGGCTCACAAGACCGGTGCTGCCTTCGAGAACGGCCACATCATCCACGGTGCTGCTAACGCCATGTACCTGGGCAAGGTCATCCAGTGGAACTCCAAGGATCCCCGTGCTGCCGAGCGTTATGCTTACGTGGCCAAGGAGATCCTGCACCTTCCCGGCGAGACCAACGAGGAGCTCATCGCCGCGCTCGTCCAGAAGATTCGCGACCTCAACGACCAGCTCAACATTCCGCAGTCCATCAAGGATTACGCGAATGGTGGCGTGAAGGTCGACGCCGAGAACCCGCAGATGGTTTCCGAGGAGGAGTTCCTCGCCAAGCTGCCCGAGATCGCCGCGAACGCCGAGACCGACGCCTGCACGCCGGAGAACCCGCGTGAGACCAAGGCTGCCGACTTCGAGAAGATCCTCAAGGCCTGCTACTACGACACCGACATCGATTTCTAATCGACTCTTGTTATCGTAACGAGGGGCTCCGCACGTATCCGTACGGAGCCCCTTTCTTTTTTCTTTTAGAGAATGGGATAGTTATGGCTGCAATTTTCAATAGCCCCAGCAAGTACATCCAGGGTCCGGACGAGCTGGCCAAGCTCGGCTCCTATGTCGAGCCGCTCGGCGCTAAGGCCCTCGTCATCGTGACGCCTTCGGGCAAGAAGCGCGTCGGTGCCAAGATCGAGGGCGGCTTTGCCGAGGCCAAGGCCGAGCTGCTGTTTGAGGACTTTAACGGTGAGTGCTCCAAGGGCGAGGTCGATCGTCTGGTTGCGCTCGCTCGCGACAACGGTTGCGACATCATCGTCGGCGTCGGTGGCGGCAAGATCCTCGACACCGCGAAGGCCGTTGCCTACTACCTGGAGTCCCCGGTCATCATTTGCCCCACCATTGCTTCGACCGATGCTCCGTGCTCGGCACTTTCGGTGCTCTACACCGACGACGGCCAGTTCGACAAGTATCTCTTCCTTAAGGCAAACCCCAATATTGTCCTGATGGATACGACAGTTATCGCGGCGAGCCCGGTGCGCCTGACGGTTTCCGGCATGGGCGATGCGCTCGCAACCTACTTTGAGGCCCAGGCGACGCATGATGCCGACGGCGGCACTTGCGCCGGCGGCAAGGGCGGCATGGCCGGCCTGGCGCTCGCCAAGCTCTGCTACGAGACGCTTATGGCCGATGGCGTCAAGGCCAAGGTCGCGCTGGAGAAGGGTGCGCTCACGCCTGCCGTCGAGCACATCATTGAGGCCAATACGCTGCTTTCGGGCATTGGCTTTGAGAGCTCGGGCCTTGCTGCTGCTCATGCTATCCACAATGGCCTGACGATGCTGCCCGAGTGCCACGGCATGTATCACGGCGAGAAGGTCGCCTTCGGCACCATCGTCCAGCTGGTACTCGAGGATGCCCCGACCGAGAAGCTCGAGGAAGTCTTGGGCTTCTGCATTGAGCTGGGCCTGCCGGTCACGATGAAGGAACTTGGCGTTGCCGAGCTTACGCGCGAGCAGGCCATGATTGTTGCCGAGGCCGCCTGCGCACCCGATGACACCATGTGCAACATGCCGTTTGAGGTGACGCCCGAGATGGTCGCAAACGCCATCCTGGGTGCCGACGCGCTGGGCCACTACTATCTCATGGATGAGTAAATCAAGCTAAGGAAGGGGCAAAGCAAGCAGATGGCTTTGCCCCTTTTTACTATGGTGCAAAGTGGCCTGTCTCCAATGCACAAGTTGGTGCAGGGGGCAAGTTACTTTGCACCAATCGTTGTTTGATGAAGGGCGGATTCTCGTATGGCGCTTCCCATGGTTTATGGCGGTCCCGGCCGGTATGTTCAGGGGCCGGGCGAACTTTCGCGTCAGGGCAGGTATTTGTCATGGTTGGGCTGCGCTGCTTATGTCTTGTTTGACCAGGGCACCGAGGATCGGCTGTGCAAGCAGATCGTCGATGGATTTCTGGACGAAGATCTAAGTGAGCCGTTCTTTAAGATTTATGACGGTCCGTGTACGGAAGACGCCGTTGTCGAAATGGCTAAGGAAGCCCGGGCCGAGTATTGCGACATGGTGGTGGGCATTGGCGGCGGCAAGATACTCGATATTGCCAAGGCCGTTGCGTTTTATGCCGAGGTGCCGTTGTGCGTATGCCCAACGGCGGCTTCGATGGACGGTCCGTGCAGCGCTATTTCGGTGCTGTATCACGAGGATGGGTCGTTCGACCACTACCTGATGCTCGAGAAGAATCCAGACCTGGTCGTGGTCGATACCAACGTGGTCGCGGCAGCCCCACTGCGTATGACGGTCGCTGGCATGGGCGACGCACTGGCAACGTACTTCGAGGCGCGTTCGTGCGCCGCGGCGCACGGTACCAACGAGCACGGTGGCGCGCCGGGGCACTTGGCCTTGGTTGCGGCTCGTGCCTGCTATGACACACTCATGGAGTGCGGCGTCGCTGCCAAGCGCGATCTCAAAAAGGGCCGTACATCGCCGGCAGTTGAGCGCCTGATCGAGTGCAATATTCTGCTCTCGGGTGTTGGCTTTGAGAGCGGTGGCTTGGCGTTGGCGCATGCCATCGCCAACGGGTTGACGATTCTGCCCGAGTGCAAGGCAATGCATGGCGAGGCCGTGGCATTTGGCCTGGTGGTGCAGCTGCGCCTGGAGCGTGCACCCGAGCTTGATCAGGTGCTCGAGTTTTGCCAACGCGTCGGTCTGCCGACGACGCTCGAGGAGCTGGGCCTTGGCGAGATTTCCGATGCCGACCTGCAGAGTGTTGCAAATGCGGTCTTTAGAAACGAGCGTAACATGGCCAACGAGCAGACCAAGGTGACCAAACAGAAGCTCGTGCAGCTCATGTGCGAGGCATAGCTTGGCGCTTGATTGACCTTGTGCAATCGAGGCGGCGATAGGCATAGGCTATTTGCCGCAAAGATGCGCCGCGTGTAATTTGCCCGAGGCGTGGGCCGATAGCGTATCATTATCTCTTGCTTGTTTGCACTGCTCAGGGAGGGGCCGCGCATGGCGCAGGAACACGATCTGTTTGATGACATTATCGAGATCAGCAAGGGTTTCGACTTTCTTAAAAACCCGCTTGGCGGTGTGACCGATGCACTCGATCCGTCGGCACCGCAGTGGAATCCTGCCGACTACAAGGAGCGTCCGCGCGGCAACACCATTCCGTGCCTGACCTGCAAAAACGAAAAGAGCGGCTGCACCGCGTGCATGGACGTGTGCCCGGTCAACGCTATCGAGGTCGAGGAAGACGCCATTGAGATCCTCGACTCCTGCCGCAAGTGCGGCCTGTGCGCCGCTGCCTGTCCGACCGAGGCGATCATCTCGCCGCGCCTGGCGCCTAAAAACCTATATGACGATATCGTCTCTGCTGCTACGAGCCACGAGACCGCCTACGTCACCTGCACGCGCGCCCTTAAGCGCATGCCGCGCGAAAACGAGGTCGTCGTTGCCTGTGTGGGCGATATTACGGCCGAGACCTGGTTCTCGGTACTGGCGGACTATCCCAACGTGAGCGTCTACCTGCCACTGGGCGTGTGCGATAAGTGTCGCAACACCGGTGGCGAGGATATTCTGGGCGAGGCCATCGCCACTGCCGAGGAGTGGGCCGGTACGGGCATGGGCCTGGAGGTCGACCCCAAGAGCCTCAAGTGCCATAAGCTTCGCGAGTACGAGCGCAAAGAGTACATGGAAAAGATCGCCCGTACAACGGGCCTGACGGTGACCAAGCTCAATCCGGCGACGGCGGCGCTGGCCTCGGTGACGCAGAAGTTGAAGGCCCACCGTCACCAGATTACGCAGCTGGAGCGCACGCTCAACACCATGTGCGGCACCACGACGACCAAGCGTCGCCGTACGCTTACGCACGGGCGCCAGCTGGTACTCTCGACGCTGCAAAACCATCCCGAGCTTGCCCAGAACATGCAGGTGAGCACGCCGGAGTGCGATTTTGACAAGTGCACGTCGTGTGGCGAGTGTGTCAACGTGTGCCCCACGTTTGCCTGCGATTTGGTGGGAAGCGGTCGCTTTGCACTGGAGTCCACGTATTGCCTAGGTTGCGGGGCCTGCGTCAAGGTGTGTCCCGAGCATGCGCTTAAGTTGGTTGAGCATGATGCATCCAACCTGGTCGTCGTCGATCCCGAGGCCGAGGAAAAGGCCGCTCAGAAGGCCAAGGCCCACGAAGAGGCCCAGAAGGTCAAGGCCGAGGCAAAGGCCAAGCTCGACAAGATGCTCGATCAGGTGGAGAAGCTCGCGGACTAGTCAGCGAGCTCTATCTCTGCTTCATTTGCGCCGCCGCGGTGTCCGGATTCGCCCGGATGCTGCGGCGGCGCTATACTTATGCAGTTTGAAGTACCTGTACCAAAAGGAGCTGTCGTGTCCCTTTCCATCGGTATCGTGGGCCTGCCCAACGTGGGCAAGTCGACGCTGTTCACCGCGCTTACCAAAAAGACCGGCCTTGCCGCCAACTACCCGTTTGCCACGATCGACCCCAACGTGGGTATCGTCGATGTGCCCGATAGCCGCCTGCAAAAGCTCGCCGACATCGTCAACCCCGGCCGCATTGTGCCGGCTACGGTCGAGTTTGTCGACATCGCTGGCCTGGTGAAGGGTGCCAACGAGGGCGAGGGCCTGGGCAACCAGTTCTTGGCCAACATTCGAGAGACCGACGCTATCTGCGAGGTCGTGCGCTACTTTAAGGACCCCAACGTCATGCGTGAGGTGGGCCGCACGGGCGAGTTCGTCGACCCCGCCGGTGACGCCGATACCATCATGACCGAGCTCATCCTGGCCGACATGGGCACGCTCGAGAAGCAGCTGCCCAAGCTCGAGAAGGAGGCCAAGCGCGATAAGGAGCTCATGCCCAAGTTCGAGGTGGCCAAGCGCCTGCTTGCCTGGCTCAACGAGGGCAAGCGCGCCGCATCCATGGAGATGACTGACGAGGAGCGTGCCGCCGCCAAGGGCCTGTTCCTGCTCACCATGAAGCCCATCCTGTATGTGGCCAACGTGGACGAGGATATGCTTAACGAGGACCTGGCGCCCATCGATGGCGTCAAGCCGCTGCCCATCTGCGCCAAGATTGAGGCCGAGCTTTCCGAGCTCGATCCCGAGGACGCCGCCGACTACCTGGAGAGCCTGGGCCTGGAGCAGCCCGGTCTGGACGTGCTCGCGCAGGCAGCTTACAAGCTGCTCGGCCTGCAGTCGTTCTTTACGGCCGGCGAGATGGAGGTCAAGGCCTGGACGGTTCGTCAGGGCGCGACCGCTCCGCAGGCTGCCGGTGTCATCCATACCGACTTTGAGCGCGGCTTTATTAAGGCCGAGGTCATTGGCTACGACGACTACATCGAGCTCGGCGGCGAGCAGGGCGCCAAGGCCGCCGGCAAGCTGCGTATTGAGGGCAAGGACTATGTCATGGCCGATGGCGACGTCGTGCACTTCCGCTTTAACGTGTAAGGACGACGCATATGTTTAAATATGGCAAAAAAGCTGGCTACATGGGTATTACGCTGCTCGTACTTGCGGTGATTCCGCTGGTGGTCGCAGCGTGTGTTATCCCCAACATTGGTCCCGAGGTGGCAACGAAGTTTAATGCCGCCGGCGAGGCGACGCGCTGGGGCAAGAGCTACGAGCTGCTGGCATTGCCGGTGCTCAATCTACTGCTGAGCGTGGCGACGTACTTTACGGCGGGACGCCAGGCAAAGAACAATGATGACTCCGCCGCCATGGCGCGCATCGTGTGCGAGCGCTACCTGCGTAACGGTTGCATCACGGGTGTGTTCCTCAACGTGATCAACGTCTACTTTATGTATTCGGCGATTACCGGTATGGGCTTTGGCCTGGGCTTTTAGCTTGCGCCTTTAGGCAACGAGCCTGCAAGCATATTCGATGGCTGCTGCGAGGCCGCCGCTCGATCGTGGTTGAAAGACTACATCGGCGGCGGCCTCGTTTTCGTATCCGGCACCGCGAAGGCAGAGCGCGACGCCGGCTTCCAAAAGGAGCGACAGGCCGCGTTGGCTGGTTACGATTACGGCAGCCTGATTGAGCGAGCAGCTGTGCGCTTGGCATTGGATGGCAAGTTCACCTTGCGCCGGGCAAGGGACCAGAACGGCGGCGACGCGACTTGATAGCAATGCAAATGCTGTGCGCTCATCGGGCGAAAGACATTCTGCTTCAACGACGACGAGCTTGGGCGGTGCGCTGTTTGTACGAAGCGTGGCTCGGTACGTGCGGACCGAAGAACCCGACATAGAAAACTCCTGTGTATTCGGCAAAACGTAAACTATAGTTTACGTTTATGTTCGGCTCCATTTCAAACTCGGCTGCATGGACGAACGTGCGAAACAGATTCTTGGCAGGCGGGTCGAGGAGACACGCAGAGACCTTGGTATCTCCAAGGTTGATTTTTGTGTGGCGACAGGAATCAGCCGACCCTACCTCGACCGAATCGAAGATGGGACGGCAAACTTCACGCTCAAGGTTCTATTTAAGATCGCGCCCGCACTCGGCATGACGGTGTCAGAGCTTCTCGAGGGTATCGAATAGGGGATACTCGTCGACAACTGAATTACGCCATCGGGATGCGGTCGTGGTTGACTTGGCTGTAGAACAGGCGCTGGATTTCGGCCGCATCACGTGACTGGCCGAGCGCCCACATGGTTTTGGCCACGAGCGTCTCGGTGGTCATGTCGTCGCCGCGCAAAATACCCGGATGATCGGCGTAAGCTCGGCCGACCTCATAAACGCCCAGATCGAGGCCCTCTTCGGGGACCTGCGTGGTCATAACGACGGTGCGACCCGAACCGACCCAGCGAAAAATCGCCTCCTGGAATGACTCGCCGGACTCACCAAACTCGGGAATACCGCCAATGCCAAAGGTCTCAAGAATTACAGCATCGTAGCTATCGGCAAGGGCGTCGAGGATGCCCGGGTTTACGCCGGGCGTAAGCTTGAGTACAAATACACGCGGGTCGATGCTGTCGTAGAAACGCACCGGGTTTTCGCCTTGATGCGTGCCGTGAAGCCCGTTGCGCACGATGCGGTCGTTGCGGATATAGGCGATGGGCGGATAGTTGACGCTAATGAATGCGTTAAAGCTCATGGTGCGCTGTTTGCGGGCGCGCGTGCCGGCAATGGCTACGCCGCCAAACACGATCGAGACGTCGTGCGAGTGCTCGTCGAGCGCATAGAGCAGGCTCTGGTACAGATTAAGTTTGGCATCAGTAAAAGGGTTGCCCATGGGCTTTTGCGAGCCGGTGAGCACGATGGGCTTGGGACTGTCCTGGATCAGATAGGAAAGCGCTGCTGCGGTGTAGCTCATAGTGTCCGTGCCGTGTAGGATCACAAAGCCGTCGTGGTCGGCATAGCCTTCGACGATGACATCGCGGATGCGCATCCAGTCGCTCGGGCGCATATTGGTGCTGTCGATGTTCATGGGCTGCACCACGTCGAGCTCGCAGAGGCCCGAGATCTCGGGGACGCTCTGGGCGAGCTCCTCACCGGTCAGGGCGGGGGAGAGGCCGTTGCCGTCCTCGGTCGATGCGATGGTGCCGCCCGTGGCGATGAGAAGGATGCGCTTCATGCTGGTATTCCTATCGTATTTGTCGCCGCAAGGGCGGAGTCGTTCGGCAGTATTGTGGCACAGAGCGTTCAATGTTCAAACGTATTACATCATCTGTAACGTCTGGTAACACTTCAATTGCCGTCAAATAGGGGCCCAGGTCGTGCGTTTGCCGTGCGCTGATGGCTGCGAGGGACGAGAAACCACATATAAACGTGTACACTATGGAAGTTATTTTCGTTCATTCACGCGGGTGGGCACCGGCTCCCCGCCAACAAGAGGGGGAAACCATGGATCAAAAGGCTTCCGCAAAGGTCCTCGTACTCGACTTTGGTGCGCAGTACGGTCAGCTCATTGCCCGTCGCGTCCGCGACCTCAACGTGTATTCCGAGATTGTCCCCTGCGACATCTCGGCCGATGAGATTCGCGAGATGAACGCCTCTGCGCTCATCCTTTCTGGCGGCCCGGCCTCCGTGTACGCCGAGGACGCTCCGTCCATCGATCCCGCCATCTTTGACCTGGGCCTTCCCGTCCTGGGCTTCTGCTACGGTCATCAGATCACGGCCGTGGCGCTCGGTGGCAAGGTCGGCCACTCCGAGGTGGGCGAGTATGGCCGCGCCACCATCACGCGCACGGCAGGCGCCAAGCTCTTTAACTCCACGCCCATGGAGCAGACCGTGTGGATGAGCCACCGCGATGCCGTTTCCGAGGTGCCCGAGGGCTTTACCGTTACCGCCAGCACCGACGTGTGCCCGGTTGCCGCCATGGAGTGCGTCGAGCGCAAGATCTTCACCACGCAGTTCCACCCCGAGGTCAAGCATTCCGAGTACGGTCAGCAGCTGCTGAGCAACTTCCTGTTTGAGATCTGTGGCCTGGAGCCCAACTGGAGCATGGACAACCTGGTCGAGACCATGACGGCCGAGTTCCGCGAGAAGGTCGGCGACGACCGCGTGATTCTGGCCCTGTCCGGCGGCGTCGACTCCTCCGTCGTGGCTGCGTTGGGCGCTCGCGCCGTGGGCAAGCAGATGACCTGCGTGTTCATCAACCACGGTCTGCTGCGCAAGGGCGAGCCCGAGCAGGTTGAGGAGGTCTTCACCAAGCAGTTTGACGTCGACTTTATCCACGTCCACGCCGAGGACCGTTATGCCGAGCTTCTGGCCGGTGTGACCGAGCCCGAGGAGAAGCGCCGCATCATCGGCACGCAGTTCTGGAAAGAGTTCTTCGCCGTGGCGCAGCAGCTCGAGACCGATGGCAAGCCGGTCAAGTACCTGGCTCAGGGCACCATCTACCCCGACATCATCGAGTCTGGCGCTCGCAAGACGGGCGGCAAGACGGCCACCATCAAGAGCCATCACAACCTGATCCCGTTCCCTGAGGGCGTACACTTCGACCTCATTGAGCCGCTCGACCACTTCTTTAAGGACGAGGTCCGCGCACTTGGTCTGGCACTGGGCCTGCCGGGTCACATCGTGTTCCGTCAGCCTTTCCCGGGCCCGGGTCTGGCCATCCGCATCATCGGTGCGGTCGACAAGGAGAAGCTCGAGATCCTCAAGAACGCTGACGCTATCGTGCGCGAGGAGCTCGACGCCTACAACCAGCGCCTGTTTGAGCAGACCGGCGAGCGCAACTCCGAGCACAGCTGCTGGCAGTACTTTGCGGTTCTGCCCGACATTAAGTCCGTCGGCGTTATGGGCGACGAGCGCACCTATCAGCGCCCGATTATCCTGCGCGCCGTCGAGTCCAGCGATGCTATGACCGCCGACTGGGCCAAGCTGCCCTACGACGTGCTGGCCCGCATCTCCGGCCGCATCGTTGCCGAGGTTCCCGGCGCCAACCGCGTGTGCTACGACATTACGTCCAAGCCGCCTGCGACCATCGAGTGGGAATAGAACAGACGTTCGATTCTGTGTTATAATATCCTGCAATGGGCGCGGCCTCTTCCGAAGCCGCGCCCATTGCTATATTTGGTCGGATATCGACGGAAACCCAAGCTCAGGGAGGTTTGTTGCGATGACATACGATTTCAAGAAGGAGTTCAGGGAGCTCTACAGGCCGTCCGGCAAGCCGAGCGTCGTAACCGTTCCGCCTATGAGCTACGTCGCCGTGCGGGGCAAGGGCAATCCCAATGCCGAAGGCGGCGAGTACCAGAACGCGTTGCCGCTGCTCTATGGCGTCGCTTATACCATCAAGATGTCGAAGAAGGGCCCGCGAGAGATCGAAGGCTATTTCGACTTCGTCGTGCCTCCGCTCGAGGGCTTCTGGTGGCAAGACCGCGCCGATGGCGAGATCGATTATGCGCGGAAGGACGACTTCAACTTCATCTCATGCATCCGCCTGCCCGATTTCGTCGCTCGCGACGATTTCGACTGGGCCGTTTCGGAGGCTGCTGCTAAAAAGAAGTTGGATTTCTCGGCGGTCGAGCTGCTGAGAGTCGACGAGGGTCTGTGCGTTCAGTGCATGCATACCGGGCCTTACGACGGCGAGCCGGCGACCGTAGACGCCATGCGCGCATTCGCGGCGGAACAGGGCTACGCCCCCGACTTCTCCGAATCCCGCCTCCATCACGAGATCTATCTCTCCGACCCGCGCAAGTGCGCGCCGGAGAAGCTCAAGACCGTGATCCGTCATCCCATAAAGTTGATTTAGCGAAGCGAGTGACGCCGATCGCTTCGGCTTTTTGGGCGCTCGCCGTGGCGTGGGCGGCAACGGGACGCGCCCTGCGACCGGTGGCGGAGGCCGAGGCGCGGGAGCGCGCGTTCGTTTGCACCGCCTCGCACGACCTTGTCACCCCGCTCATGGCGGTGACCGCGAACTGCGACGTGCTTGAGGCGGAGACATCCGATCAGGGCGGCCTTGCGTCCTGGGTCGCCAACATCCGTGCAGCGGCGGACGAGATGGCGACTCGCATCGCTGACATGCTCATGCACATGGGCGGCGACTAGACAGGGCGATCCCTGCAACGGGTATTATTATCCGGGAAGCGTTTGATTGCGAGGCACGCCGGTGTGAGGGCCTGAGTCGTCAGGCCCCGCACAGGGGGACCGCGATGGTGGCCACCGCGCCGCCCGAGGGGCTGTTGGCGAGCGAGACGGAGCCCCCGTGGGCGCTCGCGGCCTCGGAGGCGG
>URWZ01000011.1 GCA_900551625.1 uncultured Collinsella sp. | reverse complement strand
GCCCGAGACTTCTTACCCATACAAAAACACCCCATCAGGTAGTAGATAAACTAAAAGTCGCTACCCAGTGTACCCCACCCATGAACGATGCCGTCCCAACCAGTCCCCCTACAAAAACGTGCCGCCCCAAAAGGGGCGGCACACAAACTTCTAATCAGCTTTTCAGTAACGAGCACGCGACGACCCAAAGCGGGCCGGGAGGGCGGGATTACCTTCCCTCAACGCGACCCTGCGAAGCCGTGAGCGGGGAGGGAAGGTAATCCCGCCCTCCCGGCCCAGCCCACGTTCGTATCGGCGCTAGTAGTTCACCACCTGCTCCTCAAAGTACGCCTTCGGGTGGTTACAAACCGGGCACACCTCGGGCGCCTCGGCACCAACATGCAGGTGCCCGCAGTTCAGGCACTTCCACACCTTCACGCCCTCGCGTTCAAACACCTCGCCCGACTCAATGCGCTCGACAAGCTTGTTGTAGCGCTCCTCGTGAGCCTGCTCGACAGCGCCGACGCCACGGAACTTTGCGGCGATCTCAGTAAAGCCCTCCTCCTCGGCGGTCTTGGCGAACTCGTCGTACATCGTGGTCCACTCGTAGTTCTCGCCCGCAGCGGCATCACGCAAGTTGTCCAGAGTGTCGGGAACGGCGCCGTCATGCAGATACTTAAACCACAGCTTGGCGTGCTCTGACTCGTTGCCTGCGGTCTCGGCAAATATATTCGAGATCTGAACGTAGCCGTCCTTCTTGGCCTTGGATGCATAGTAGCGATACTTAGTGTGCGCCTGGGACTCACCGGCAAAAGCGGTCTCGAGGTTCTTCTTGGTCTGAGAGTTCTCAAAATCCATAGGTGTACTTCCCTTCAACACATGCCGCCCGTAGGCTTCGAGCGACCTTGTCTTTAGGATGCCCTCATGTCGAAAATCTAAACCTTACAATCCTGTTTTTCAGATTCGGGTGGGCTACACGCTTAGCCAGCGGTCACCCTCCACGCGGCAAAAGCCCTCACGCTCCAAGTCGGCCAAAATGCCTGCGACAAGATCGTGATCGACCGGCTCGCGGCCTGCCGCCGCCTCCATTTCGTTGACACCCGCCACCGCCTCGGCGAGTGTGATGCCCGCCGGCCGCCCATCGCGCGCCGCCAGCAGCATGCGCACAATATGAGCGCGCTTTTGGCGGCGCGAGCCCTCAAACTTGGACTGACGGCTATAGCTCGCCGAGCGCCTGGACGGATTGGGCAGCGTCTTCTTAAGATACGCGCCATAATCCAGCAGCGCGTAATACCATGCGCGCGGTGTGTCGGCATCATCGAGCGGCACGGCAAAGGGAGCAATCTCATCCTCCGTCGCACCGGGAGCTGCCGGACAGGCGGCCTGAATCAGCGGCACCAGCTCGCGATCGGGAACGGCCGGCACATCGGGAAAGAAATGATGCAGAAAGACCGTGCGCACGTTGGTCTCCAGATACACACCCGGTAGATCGAACGCAAACGACCGGATGCCCTGCGCCGTCGCTGGGCCAATACCGGGCAGGGCGACCAGGTCGCGCGTCTCACGTGGAAACTCCCCACCCCAGTCTTCCATAACGCACTGAGCGGCTCTGTGAAGCGCCAGAGCACGCCGGTTGTAGCCCATCCCCTGCCAAGCGTCCAAAACATCGGAAGGCGCGGCCTGGGCAAGCGCCTGCACGGTCGGAAAGCGATCGAGCCACGCGGGCATACGCGTCTCCACGCGCGGCACCTGCGTTTGCTGCAGCATAACCTCGGAAAGCCAAATAATGTACGGGTCGCGCGTGCGGCGCCACGGAAGGTCGCGATAACGCAGGACCCCTTCCGAACGAATCATCGAACGAAAGGGGTCCTGAATCATGGCTATGCTCCTTATGCAGCGCTATTCCTCCCGGCAAGCGCACGCACAGGTGGCGTACTCGGGAAACGCGTCGCGGTCGGCGAACTTGGAATCGACGGCCGGGAACTGGCGGTGAGCGACGATATCGCCCAGCGAAACGGAATCGAGGTAGTCGCGCATCAGCGCTTGAGCTCCGGCCCACAGGGGATGATAACAGCACGTACCCATGCGTGCACAGTCGCCATCGGGCGCGGTGCAATCGTTCATGACCATGGGGGCCTGAACGGCCTCGACGACCTGGCGGATGGTGACATCGTCGGGGCTGACCTTAAGACGCATGCCGCCATGGACGCCACGCAGGCTCTCCACAATACCGGCCTGAACCAAACCATGCTGAATCGAACGGGCAAACGAATACGGGACATTGACCTCTTCGGCGGCGGTGCGAACAGAAAGCAGACGCTCCGGGTCCTCGGCAAGCATCGCGAGCATGCGAAGGGCGTAATCAGTCTTCCTCGATATGTCCATTTTTCCCCTTTCAAGGAATAGGAACAGCTCGAACGAGCTCCGGAGCCGAGCTTACGTCGAGACACCAATGACCGTATGGACGCCCAAATAGCAAAACGGGTGCCCACTGAATGCCGCGTTTGAAGCCTCTTGCATCAAAAACGGCCCATAGTGCAAATCAGTATAACCTAACCCCCTGCTTCGTTGAACAGGTGTTGCGCAACAAACGCTTTGTTTGAACACATGTCTCAAACGGAGCTTGTCCGGGAATTGGAAGGATTTTGTTTTGGGTGAAAGGGGCCGATGGGATCAAGGTCCTATCAAACGCAAAAAGCCACGTCCGAAGACGTGGCTTTAATTGCGTTGGCGGGAAGTACGGGGCTCGAACCCGCGACCTCCGACGTGACAGGCCGGCGCTCTAACCAAACTGAGCTAACTCCCCAGGCAGTCGTTCGCGTTTGTTTCCGCTCGCGTGCGCTGCGGGGATTAGTATACACAGAAGTCTGTCCGGTGCGCAACAACTTTTTTGAAAATATTTTTTGGGCCCCTCCGGGAGGGTCTCCGGGGCTGAGGGCGGGGGTTAAGTTTGCTGCTCTACAGTCCTGCGCAAGACGGAAAGCACATTAAGTGCTTTCCTTTGCGTGCGGAACTCGCGACAAACTTAACCCCCGCCCTCAGCCCCGGAGACCCTCCCTGCCGTCACATTATTCAACCAGTTTTGCGGGCGTGCGCCGCTGCGCGGCTAGCCCGCGTGCTCCTCGGCGGGGTTGGTCTGATGGTTCTTGTTGAAGCTCTGCCTTTTGCTGAAAGAAAAACGGGAGATGCGATCTGCATCCCCCGTTTTTGTTGCGGTTACTCCAAGTCAATAAATTTGGTGCTCAGGATCTTGCCGTCCTTGACGAGCATTCTGGCCATGGTGGGGCCTCGGGTGCCTCTGGGGTAGCTGGCGCTGCCCGGGTTGAGGACTAAGCAACGGCCCACTTGGGCTTCTTTGGTTACGTGGGTGTGGCCGTTGATGGCTACGTCTACGGATCCCACCGGAAGGTCTTCGCGGTAGTGGGCTACGGCGAATTTGAGGCCTTCGTAGGTAAAGAGTGCAAGACGGTCTACATCGGGGCCGTAGTCGCGGTAGTAGTCGTTGTTTCCTAGGACCGCTCGCACGGGGGCGATGGTGCATAGATGCTCGTAATCTATCTCTGAGGTGAGGTCTCCGGCGTGGATGATCAGATCTGCGCCCTTGAGCTCGTCCAGAAGCGCGGGCGATAGATAGCCGTGGGTGTCCGAGATGATGTCGATGCGCTTGGCACTTGCACTGTTCATGGGATCCCTTCTGCAAAACCGATTCGACGTATATACAAAAAGCCCCACGGCTCCGCAGACAATTGGTCTACAGGGCTGCGGGGCCAGTGTGCTAGAGGCTCAGGGCCTTCTTGAGCGGCACAACGCGGCGGCGCGAGACCGGCACGCGTTCGTCGACGCCCGTAATGCCCAGTTGGATAGCGCCCGAGGGCACCGTCTCGACATCCGTGACGCACGCCAAGTTGACGATATAGCGGCGATGAACGCGAAAGAAGCCAAAGTCGCAAAGCTTGGCCTCGAACTGCGCCAACGAAGTCGTCGATAGAAAACGATCATCGACGGTATAGATACAGGAGTAATCGTCCTTGGCCATGATGAAGCGAATGTCATCCACGGGGATAAGGACCTTACGGCCGCCCTTTTCCACCGGAATGCGCTCGATGGTGGCTTTGCTGTCCGTGACGGGCTTGGCGTGCTGCATGACCTTCTCGATCGCGCGATCCAGGCGTGCCTCCTCGACCGGCTTCATCAGGTAATCGACGGCATCTACGTCGAACGCCTCGACGGCATGATCGCTATACGCGGTCACAAACACAATCGCCGGCGGATTCTTAAGCTTATGCAGTGCCTCGGCAAGCTGCAGGCCAGAAGCGCCGGGCATCGAGATATCGAGAAATACGACATCGACGCGGCTTTCCATCAACATCTCAATGGCGGAGCGGACGCTCGACGCCTCAGTGATCGTGCCGATCTTGCCCGTCTGCTCGAGCAAGAAGCGAAGTTCCGAACGGGCCGGGGCCTCATCATCCACAATCATCGCACGCAGCATAGGGATTAAACCTTTCGTCAACAAACTAGGCTGGGCATCCGCCGCTTGGCGTTGAGCCCATAGCCTTTTATTTTACTCTTGAATGTCAAAGATGCTCTCTGACAAATCAAGATGCAGGAGCACTTTGGTACCCTTGCCCGGCGCCGATTCGACGCGTGTATAAGAGTGCGGTCCATAAAAGCGATGGATGCGCTCAGAAATATTGTGCATGGCCACGCCGGCGCCGCCGCCTTGCGGGGAACTGGCATCGGGGCGGGCGGAGCGCTCATCAAACAACCTGGCGGCGGTGCCCTCGTCCATGCCCACGCCGTTGTCGGCCACGGCAATCAGGATTGCGTCGTCGCCGTCTTGATGGACGGTCACATCGATCCGCAGGGCGTCGTCGCCCATGCCATGCCGCACGGCGTTCTCGACGATGGGCTGGATTACAAAGGCCGGGACCAACGTGTCCTCGACATCCTCGGAGACATCGAAGGTCGCCAGTACGCGGTCCTCGCCAAAGCGCGCCTTCTCAAACGTCAGGTAGCGCTTGGTCTGGGCAACCTCGCGCGAGACCGGGATAAGCGACCCCGAGTTGTCGAGCGTGGCGCGATAGAACGAGGAGAACTCGCGCAGCAGCTCGCGGGCGCGCAGCGGGTCGGTACGCGTAAACGACGCGATGGTGTTGAGCGTGTTAAACAGAAAGTGCGGATTGATCTGCGCTTGCAGGGCACGAACCTCGGCACGGGCCGTGAGCTCCTTTTGCACCTCGAGCTCGTGGATGGCGAGCTGCGTGGACAGGATCTCGGCAAAGCCCGAGGCGAGCGCATACTGGGTACGGTCGACGGCGCGCGGGGTCTTGTAGTAGAACTTGAGCGTGCCGACGGTACGGTCGCCCACCTTGATGGGCGCGATGATACCGGCGGGAACCTGGTTGTGCGAGCCATCCGAACCCACCACGTCCACCACGCGGTTGAACGACTGTACGATGCCGTGCTCAATGACGTAGCGCGTGGCAAGCGTGTGGATGGGCGAATCGGGCAGCAGCTTTTCCTCGAACTCGCCCGCGCAGGCCAGCACGTTGCTCTCATCGGTGATGGCAACGGTCATGGCACGTGTCTCGGGCAGGATACGCCGGCACACCAAAAGCGCCGATTCCTGCGTCAGGCCGCCCTTAATGTCCTCGAGCATGGCCGAGGCAACCGAAAGCGTCTCCTCGGTGTACTGGGAGCGTACCGAATCGGGATTGAGCGTCAAAAAGATAAAGATGCACAGGAAGATGCACAGCAGCGCACAGGCGATCACCGTGGCAATCGGCTCAATGCCAGTCGCCAGGGCAAAGATAAAGTACACCAACACGCAAACGGCGCAGACAACGGCGATGATGCGAAAGATTGAAATTGAATTATCGCGCTGGGCGCGGCGGTCGATCATTCAGCCCCCTCCAGGATGCTAATCAGTTGTGCGTCGCGCCAAAGTTCGTCCATGATCTTGGGCCAGAAACTCTGAAAACGCAGGTAGCTTGCGGCGTTTTGGCGGGCATAGGTCTTGGCCTCGTCAATACCATGACGCCAGATGCGCAGATACCCCTCGTGCTCGCGGGTAAACATGCTGCGAACCATGGCGGTCTTGCGCACGCGGTCGTCGAGCTCGCGCGAGATCCACGGACCCGGATAGGGCATGAGTGATGCGGCCGTAACCGGAATGAGCTCCTTTTGGTGCGCAGCGAACGTCAGCTTGGCCCGCTCGTAGTACCAACGGTACACGTCCTGCATAAAGCGCGGCGAGCGCTTCTCGGACTCGGGCGGCAGGTGGCGCACGGTCCACTCGTTATCGAACCACACGTCATAGCCGAACATGCGCATGTTAAAGAGGTAGTCCAGATCCTCGCCGCGGGTGATAAACGGGTCGAAGGCCACGCGCGTAAAGGCGCGGGCGTGCAGGGCCATCAGGCCGCCGCACACGTAATTGGAGCGCGAGATGCGGGTGCCCGAGAGCGCCTTTTTCATCCAGCGATTGAACTCGATACGCTTGGTCCACCAGCGATGGCAAATGCCCACTTTGTCCGTGGGAGCCAGCGGCGACCCGTCGCGATCGTAAAAGTATCCGCTCTTGACTAAAATCGGCAGGCCCTGACGCGTCTGTTGGCCCAGTGCATAGGTCGCACGCTTCATAAAGTCGGCATCGATGACGGTCTCGTCGTCATCCAAAAACACAACCGCGTCGTGCCCCAGCACCGCCGCACAGGCAAGACCCATGTTGCGGATGGCGCCGTAGCCGCGCAGGCTCACGCACTCGCCCGAGCCTTTGGGCGCGATCTGCGCCACGCGGTCGGCAACACGCGAAGCCTGAGTATTGGTAACGATGGTGACCTTAAGCGTGGGATGCGCATTAACGATTTCGTGCACGCGATGGGATACGTCGGCCGTGGCAGAAACCGGACAGACCACCAAGAGAATGATGCGCGGAATGTCGCGCACCTGTTCGAGCGAAGTCAGGCAGCGATCGAGCTCCGGGTTGGCGGCATTGAGCGACGTCGAGTGATCGTAGGTGCCGGGAGCGTTTGCTTGGGTATCATCGCCCGCCCAATATGTTGGGATCACAACCGTGGCGTTCATACCTTTGCCCTCCTTGCAACACAAAAACGGGGCGCCGCCAAACACAGGCGACGCCCCGCGACCTAGCTGTTTCCATCATACCCACTTGGGCTAAACATTGTTCGGAAGTCAGAATGATTTATGCGGCTACTTCCAAAAGAGTACTGCAGATAGGCCCAATTGCTGTACTGAGCCCGGTTGCCTTACGCCGCCGCCTGAGCCGTACGGGACAGACGGACCAGCAGCACAAAGCCAACAACCAGCAGAACGCCAATAGAAAGGACGCCCAGCGACGGGTTGCCGGTCAGCGAGGTGACAACCGACACCAGGAAGGTGCCCATCACGCTTGCGTAGCGGCCAAAGATATCAAAGAAGCCGTAGTACTCGTTGGACTTTTCTTTGGGGATGATGCGGCCAAAATAGCTGCGGCTGAGCGCCTGCACGCCACCCTGGAACAAGCCGACCAAAATGGCGAGTACCCAGAACTCAAAGGCGGTCTTTAAGAAAAACGCGGCAAAGAGCACGATGCCCATATAGGCGGCGACGGCCACCATGATCATGTTGAGTGTGCCCACGCGACCGGCGAGCTTGCCGTAGATGATGGCGGACGGGAAGGCCACAAACTGCGTGACGAGCAGCGCCAGCACCAGCTGGGTCGAATCGATGCCAAGAGCCGATCCGTAGCTGGTTGCCATGGAAATAACCGTGTGCACACCGTCGATGTAGAAGAAGAACGCGATCATGTAGACCAGCACGGGCTTGTTGTGGGCGATCTCGCGCATGGTGTGTCCGACCTCGGAGAACACGCCGCCCACGATGTGGCCGATGGTGTCCTCGGGACCGCGCTCGCGACCGTACTTTTGCTTATAGGTGCGAATGAGCGGCAGGGTAAAGATGAGCCACCAGGCACCGGTGATGACAAACGACAGACGCGTTGCCAGCATGGTGGGGACGCCAAGAGCGGGGCCACCCATGATAAGTGCCAGGCAGATGATGAACGGCACGGTGGAACCGATGTAGCCCCAGGCATAGCCCGAGCTGGACACGGCGTCCATGCGCTCGTCGGTGGTAATGTCGGGCAGCATGGCGTCGTAGAACGTCATAGAAGAGTTAAGGCCGATGGTGCACAGCACGTACACGGTCAAAAATGCCATGGCGGACATGGGGATAGCCTGCGCCAGGCAAAGAACCAGGCCCGTGAGGAAGAAGCCCAAGAAGAACTTGATCTTGTTGCCGGCGTAATCGGCAAGCGCGCCCAGAATGGGCATGAGCATGGCAATGACCAGCGAGGCAATCGTCTGCGCGTTGCCCCAGGCGACCACCAGGTCTGCCGAGGAAGCACCGGTATTGATGGCGTTAAAGTAGATGGGCACCACCGAGGTATTGAGCAGCACGAGGGCCGAGTTGCCCACATCGTACATAACCCAGTTACGCTCGAGCTTGGTGTATTTCATGGACAGGGCCCCTTCGTATTCGCCCGATATGCAGTTAGTTCATCGTACCCCAATTGTCCAGAGGCGCCGGTAAGGATTCGGCAAAGGGGCACGCACGAGCCCTACTCCTCGCGGTCGAACTCTTCGTCGGCGCCGAGCACGCGACCGCTGTAATTGACGTGGTTGGTCACGGCTTCCATATCGCCGGTCTCGATAAAGCGGGCAACCGTGCACTCGTAATCGAGCAGCGCGCGGTCAAAGACCTCGGGGAAGCTCTCGGTCGAGACTTCATCGGTAAAGGGGCTCTTCCATGCCAAGTGGCCCAGGTTGCCGGTACGCTCGGGCAGCTCGGTCGTCACGCGGTGCGCAAGGCCGTCGAGCAGCGAATAATCGTGCACCAAGCCCTCGAGCAGGGCAATCGCGCGCGTCTTGGCCGAACCGGCCGGCTCGATAGTGCGGTAGAGCAGCTGCATGTCGGCTACGGCGCCGCCGTACTCTCCCACCGGGATATCGATGCCGTACACGCGTCCGGCAACATAGCTCATCAGCACACCGGCAACGCGATTGATGCGGTCGGTAGTGACGATCTCGCCCGCCGGCGGATAATCCTCGACCGTAGCCCCATCGCGCTTGAGCTGCAGCATCAGCACGTCCAGGTCGCTTTCGAGCACGGCATGAACTTGACTGCCCGAAGCCTCGAGCTCGGGATCGGACTCGACAATGCCAAACTGCTGCTCGTAGACAAAGGGATGGGCATTGCGATCGAGCGCATAGTGCGACAACAGGCCCAGCGCAAAGGCGCGACCCAGATTGGCATCGCGCGGCTGCAGGTGCGACACGCCGTCGCGCAGGCACGAGAACTGGCGCGACATGCGCGAGCGGTGCATGACCTGAGCAAGCGACATGCAGTCGGAAATGCGCGGCGTGAGCATGTGAAAGAAGAACGGGTCGGGACCTTGGTTTCCCAGGATAAAGGCGATGCGCTCCTCGTCGGACGTGATAACGCCCTGCGGAAGACGGTCGATGCTTTCCTCGCCAAACAGATGATGCGTAATGAGCGCGGGCATAATAATCCTTTCGATTTCATTCGATGCAATCCATTATGCCCACCGCACAGTCATGCCAAACCTGCAACGGCAAACGATGGCGCACCGACCCTTACGCAAGCCCCAAGTGCGATTTGACCTCGGCAGCGCGACGGCGGGACACGGGCACCGTCGAGGTTACGCGATCGAGCCTGAGCTCCATCAGGCCCGTGGAGCCGATCTCGACATTGTGCACGTCTTCCAAATTGACCAGATAGCTGCGGTGGACGCGGATAAAGCCCTCGGAGGCCAAGCGCCGCTCGAGCGAGGAAATCGACTCATTGATCAGATATGTCCCCTCGGCGCAGACGGCGTTACAAAAATCGGCGCGCGCCTCAAAGTAGCAGACATCCGCCACGGGAATGAACACCCTTTTGCCCCCGCGATCCACCGTCAGGCGCAAAGGCTGGCGCGGAGCATGGACGACACGGCGAGCGCCCAGGGCAGTCTCGATCTTGTCGAGCGCCTTTGACAAGCGGGCATCCTCGACCGGCTTGACGATGTAATCGACAGCATCGAGGTTATAGGCATCGGCCGCATACTCGGCAAATGCCGTCACAAACACCACGACCGGCGGCGTCTTTAGGTTCTGCAGGGTCTCGGCAAGCTCAATTCCCGAGCGACCGGGCATGGTAATGTCTAAAAACAGCACGTCGGGCTTGTTCGACAGAATCGACTCCACGGCTTCGGTGACATTGCCCGCCTCGGCAATCTGACCCACACGCGTATCCTTTTCCAACAGATAGCGTAGCTCAGCCCTAATTGGGGGCTCGTCATCAACCACCAGGATGTTCCAGCCTTCGGACATATGCGCTTCCCCTCTTTTTCTCTCAATCCAACCGCGTGCTACACCGTTAGCGGCGCCGGCTCATGCGGCTCGCCGTTCAACTCAACGATGACCTGCGTTCCCACGCCCTCCTGGGACTTCACGCGCATGCCAGAATCTTCTCCGTAAAAGAAATGGATGCGCTGAAGCACGTTGAAGAGCGCCAGGCCGCAACCTCGCTTGACGGAGCCGTCGGCGGTAATGCTCTCGGGTTCCTCTCGGCGATGCTGCTCAAACAGATGCGCGCAGACTTCTTCGCTCATCCCGATGCCGTCATCTTCGACGATGATCTCCAAGCCGTCATCGGTCTCAAAAGCCCTAACACGAATAGAAAGCGGCTCGATCTCGCGCTGCGCATGCTTGATGCAGTTTTCGAGCAGCGGCTGCAAGATAAACGGCGGCACCAGGCTGTCGCGCACCTCAAAGTCGATGTCGACCGAAACGCGCAGACGGCCGTCGCCATACCGGGCCTGCATAAGATTGATATAACGAGTGCCCTGTTCCACCTCGTGCTCGAGCGTGGTGAGCGTATCGGAATCAGAAAGCGTCTGACGATAGTAGTTGGAAAAGTCGATCAGCAGCGATCGCGCCTTGTCGGGCTCGGTTCGAACGAGCGACACGATCGTGCTAATGGTATTGAATAGAAAATGCGGGTCGACCTGCGATTGCAAGGCGCGCAGCTCCACGCGGGCCGTAAGCTCGTCCTGGCGCTCGAGCTCAAAGCTGGCGAGCTGCGTGGAAATGAGATCGGCAAAACCCGAGGCCAACGCCGTCTGGCGCATATCAATGCTGCTCAGGCGGGGATAGTACAGCTCGAGCGTACCCACGCAATGCCCGCGCACGGTAAGCGGCGCGACAATGCCGGCGCGCAGGCGGGGAAAATAGCCGCCCGTCTCATTGGAGGTGTCACGCGAAAACACGCTCTGCTCGCCCGTCTCAATCACACTGAGCGTGGTCTTGAGCACGACCGGGGTGCCGGCGGGGCACTTTGCCGAGTCCTCGCCCCAGCTTGCCAACACCTGTTTGCCATCGGTAAAGCAGATGGCAGAGGCGATGGTCTCGGACAGGATAATTTTAGAGGCGCCCAGGGCCGCTTCGGGCGTAAGGCCGCGCGACGTATAGGCGAATATTTTTGATGCGATGGCGAGCGTACGGTCGGTTGCGCTCGATGTGAGGTCGTCGGGGACCACAAAGACATACGAGAAAAAGAAGCACAGCATGACCATGCCGGCAATAACGACAACGCCCGGAACGGGATTGGGGTTATCGGTTAAATCCCAGATAAGCAGCAGGATAAGCGCCGGAACGACAACACCGAGCAGGATGGCCTGGACCACATGCTGGGCCGTACGAAAGACCTTGGTAGAGTTGTAGCTCTTGCCCAGAATCAGCCTGTTTAAATCCACCGTCATCCCCTTTTATCTATCGCACCCATAGCAATAAAGAGGGCCGCAAGCGACCCTCTCCATTGCATTATGCAATCAAATACTGTGTTTTACATCCAGTCGTCGATGAACGGTAGTTTAGGCGCTGTATTTGTTGGCCTCGCCAAAGGTGCCAGCCTCGACGATCCAGCCGTCCTTCATGATGACGTCCATGTTGTCGGTGTTGAGCACGTGGATGTCGGCGGCGACGTCACCGTTGACGACCAGCAGGTCGGCGCACTTGCCGGCCTCGATGGAACCGGTCTCGTCCTCGATGTGGCACATCTTGGCACCGTTGAGGGTGGCGCAGGTGATGGTCTCGACCGGGGTGAAGCCGATCTTGTCGACGAACTCGTACATCTCCTCGATGGAGCAGGTGCCGTACGGGGTGACGAAGGAGAAGGAGTCGGAGCCGATCGTCATGACAACGCCGCGCTTCTTGGCCTCGCGCAGGCAGTCGTAGTTGCGCTGCAGCTCCTTCTCGACCAGGGTGCCCTCGTACTTGTCGTGCAGCTCGGGGACGTAGACGGGCGGATAGGTGGCGTACCAGGTGGGCAGGAAGGCGATCGTCGGGGTGAAGAAGGTGCCCTGCTCGGCCATGAGGTCCATGGTGCGCTCATCGATATCGAAACCGTGAATCAGCTGCTCGCAGCCAAAACGAACGGAATCGTAGGCAGCGGCGTGGTTGTTGTAGCAGTGGCTCCACACGGGGATGCCGACCATCTTTGCCTCTTCGACCACGGCCTGGATCTCCTCGGAGCAGTAGTGCTGGTCGCGACCGGAGTCCCAGCGCCAGATGCCGCCACCAGTAGCCCAGATCTTGATGGCATCGGGGTTCTCGCGCAGGCGACGACGGACGGCCTTGCGCAGATCCCAAGGACCGTCGACCTGGTCGCCCCAGGGATGGGATTCCTTGTTGAGCTCCTGGGTGCAGTGGTGGGAGTCACCGTGGCCGGCAACGCGGCAGAAGCCGAGGCCGGTGGCCAGAACGCGCGGGCCCTTAAAGACGCCCTTGTCGATGCAGTCACGGATCTGGATACCAAAGCGGCCGATCTCGCAGACGGTGGTGAGGCCGTGGGTGAGGCAGTCGTAGGCCTGCTTGACGGCGACGGCCTGCTTCTCGAGGAGCGGCTGCATGACCCAATCGGTGTCATCGTCGGTCAGGTTGCCCGAGAAGTGCAGGTGGGTGTCGATCAAGCCGGGAAGGACGGTCTTGCCGGCGGCATCGATAACCTCAACGCCCTCGGGAAGGTCCTGCATAGCGCCGGCGTACTCGATCTTGCCGTTGTCGTCGACGAGAACGAGGGAGTTCTCGACCGGCTCGGCACCGGTACCGTCGATGAGCTTGCCGCCAACGATTGCATACTTAGTGGACATGGTTCCTCCTTATGGATCCATATAGTGGGCGAGGCCGTGTTGGGTTAAGGCCTCACAAAGCTACCCAAGTGGTGCCGGGTTCGGTGCGCGGGAGAGAGGGCCCCACGCACCCGATCCGCCCCGGCTAGGCGTTACTTTTTGCGGGAATTGGTGAAAGCCATGAGGGCCAGGCCAATAGCCAACCAGCCGATCACGATGCTCCACTCCACCATGTTGAGGGAGGCGGGAGAGAACGGAATCACGAGCAGGCCGATGATGATGGCGCAGGCAGCGATAGCGAGGCCGATGCCAAACTTGCCGCCGGGCACCTCGTAGGGACGAGGCAGGTCGGGCTCGGTGAAGCGCATGCGCAGGCAGGCGAGGGCGACCATACCGCAGGAGAAAATGAAGGCGAGAGCCGACACGTTGGTCAGAGGGATGAGCATGTTCTTGCCCAGGAACGGACCGATGACGGTGATAACGCCCAGAACGACGCAGGCGAGCTTGGGAGCGCCGGACTTGGGGTCGACCTCGGCGAACTTCTCGGGCAGTTGGCCCTTGCGGCCCATGGCGAGCATGATGCGGCTCGTGGCGCCGTAGAAGGAGTTCATCGGGCCCATGGGTCCAAGCGTGGCGATGACGAGCATGGCCAGGTACAGAAGCATGTTGATGCCCTTGAGGCAGGCAAGCGCGGGAACCGGGCTCTTAACAAACTCATGCCAGTCGAGGATGGTGCCGAACGAGTAGATGCAGACCATGTAGAAGCCGCCGGCGGCCAGCAGGGCCAGGGAGATGATCTTGCCGAACTTGTTCCAGTTGAGGCCCTCGGCTGCTTCCTCAGCCTGCTGAGGAATGGTGTCGAAACCGGCATAGAAGAACGGAGTCAGAACCAGGACCGACACGATGCCGGCGAACAGGCTGGCGCCCTCGGTAGCGGCCTTGCCGCCGCCAGCGCCGGTGACCTGGGAGAACACGGGCATGGCGTTGTCCGGCGAGCCGGTGAACAGCGAGACGCCCATGGCGAGCAGCATGCCGCAGAGCAGGGCCTTGGTCAGGAAGGCCTGGAGCTTGGCGGCCGAGCTGGCACCGCGGAAGTTGAGGAAGATGACGTAGGCTGCAAAGCCGAGCGCGATCAGCGTCGGGAACAGGTAAACGTCGGCGCCCAGGATGGTGTAGAGCTTGACGGCGCGCAGCCACTCAAGACCAGGCAGGCTGCCGAACATCTCGGACACGAGGGTCGAAATGGCGATGGCCTCCCACGGGCACAGGATACCGTTGCCCAGAGCCAAAAGCCATCCGGTGATGTAGCTCAGCGTACGGCCAAAGCTACGATCGACATACTCGACGATGCCGCCCGAGATGGGGATAGCAGCCGTGAGCTCACCGAAAACAGCTCCGACGGGCACGAGGAAGATTGCACCCAAGAGGAATGCGATCATAGCGGGAACGGGACCGCCGCCCACGACCATCCAGTCGCCGACCTGCAGAACCCAACCGGTACCGATAATGGCACCGAAACCGATGGTGAAGAAGTTCCAGAGCGAAAGCGTTTTCTTCATACCGCCGTTATCCTCGACTGCAACTTCTGCGTTCTTGTCCGCCATTGTTCCCCTCCTTTCCTTTTTGACGCCCCTTGACGTCACCCCTTGCGCGGTCTGTTTTGCCGCGCTCTTTTATTTCGTGGCTTTAAGATACGGCCTTGGCGCAGCAGCTCCGCTTGTAGCTCGACCGAAGGCAGAACTGCAAAACGAGCGGCGCCGTTTTTGGGACGAACGGCACGGTTTGCCGCTCATTGTTGCCGCCCGACCGACGGGCGCACGCTCATCGGACGCATATAGAGATGTTTTTGAGGCCGTGTGTTTTGCGCCTTTCGTACCGTTTACCGAGCTTTTGACGCGCAGACCCATTTGTTGCACATCTTTTTTGTAGGATGGACAGGTTATACATGAGACAAGGCGGTACGAATGGCATACGGATACAACGACGGTGATCAACGGCGACAAAGCGTTCGCCTTGCTGGCCGTACCACGCCTACGCCCACAAGTGCCACGAGCAGCAATCCGCAACGTCCTCAAGAGCAACCCAGGCCTTCGTCTCGGCAGCAGGCAAGCAGAACGCGGCAGAGTGGCCGTCTGAGCACGGGCACAAGCGCGCAGCAAGATGGCCGCTTGGGCGCGCGCACTCGACAGCGTCAGGCCGAGGTTCCGCAACTGCGCCGCAACGGCGCACGTCAGCCCGGCATCCATATCAACCGCTTCTTTTCGCATCCCCAAGGCGGACGCGACGGCAAGCCCTACCGCTCGACATCGCACGCGAATGCCCCCGCCCTGCCGGCTCGTCGACTTCGCCTCGCACTGTGCTCTATCCTTACCTGTCTGGTCTTTGTGCTTATGAGCTCCTGTATGTCCCACGGTTCGGCCGGTCTCGAGCCCACCGCCGAGGACAAGCTGCTCAAGGCCCCCGTCGCACCCGGTTATTCTTTCGCCTTTTCGACCCCGCGCTCGCAATGGCAAGCCGGCACGATGACCCATATCTATCAGATCGACCCTGCGTGGTCGGAGCTGCCTTACGCCGGCGGCACCATCCGCCAAAATGCCTGTGGGCCTACGTGCCTCACCATGGTCTACATCTTTAAGACGGGACGCACCGATATGACCCCCGTCGATATGTGCGCGCTTTCCGAGGCGGGCAATTACGCCCCCACCGGTGCAACCGAATGGTCGTTTATGACGAGCGGCGCGTGGCAGTTGGGACTTAACGGAACGGAGCTCCATATCGATCGCGACTCGATGACCCAGGCGCTGCGTTCGGGAGCGCCCGTCATCGCCGCCGTTCGGCCGGGCACCTTTACCAGCGTTGGACACTACATCGTGCTTTACGGTATTGACGACGCCGACCAGATTGGCGTCTACGATCCCAACTCGGCCAGCCGCAGCGCCCGCCGCTGGGGCGTCGTAGAGGTCCTTAACGAAGTCGAAGCCATGTGGGCCTACTACTAGTCATTGGGGACAGACTTAAATGAGTGGTCGTTGGGGACAGCCTTTAGGGACTGTCCCAAGCTGCCGGCAGGAAAGGAACGTCCCCAAGTGCCGGGCTGAAACAAAAGCCCCGCAGTCGGAGCGGACTGCGGGGCTCATGAA
>URWZ01000010.1 GCA_900551625.1 uncultured Collinsella sp. | reverse complement strand
ACGAGATAGCGTAGCGTCTCGTGGGCTCGGAGATGTGTATAAGAGACAGTGGCAATCCAGTAGTCGCGCTTGGTGATGACGCGCTTTTCGCACGCCCACTGGCCGCACAAAAAGCCGATGTAGATCGCAAAGAGAAAGAGCGCCAGCGCAAGCACCACGAACGTCAAGCTCATAGGCGCTACTCCCCGTGATGGTGGCCGCAGCAGCACTCGTGGCCGTCGTCATGACCGTGACCGCCGCAGCACTCGTGGTCCTCGCCATGGTGGTGTCCACAACCGCACTCGTGGTCGTCGCCACGCTCGCCGCAACCGCAGCCTTCCTCGTGAGCACCGTGCTCCTCGGGACGATACTGCGACCAGTCCAGACCGGCGGCGATGGCATCGGCCTCCTCCTTATAGAGGACCGTGACGGCCTGGGTGCCCAGCTTGGCGCCACCGATGGCATCGAGCATGTCGTAAAGCGTAAAGGCCACGTCGGCGCCGGGCAGCGCAAGCTCACGGTCGTCGGCATAGGCGAGCGCCAAGCGCAGGTCCTTAATGAAGTGCTCGACCATAAAGCCGGGCTTGTAGTCGCCGTCGAGCGCCTTGGGCGCCAGGCTCTCCATGGCGCCGGACTTGCCGGTGCCACCCAGGATCATCTGACGGGTCTTCTCAAGATCAAGGCCGCTCAGCTCGGCAAACGCCAGCGCGTCTGCCATGCCGACCATGCAGGCGCCCAGCGACACCTGGTTGGCGAGCTTGGCAGCCTGGCCCTTGCCGGCGCCATCGAAGCAGCAGATGGTTGCCGCAAAGGTGGAAAGGATGTCGCGGACCGGCGCGATGTCGTTCTCGGTGGCGCCCACGATAGCCGTGAGCGTGCCGGCGATGGCACCCGACTCGCCGCCGGTGACGGGGCAGTCAAACGCCATGCGACCGGAGACCTGGGCGGCCTCGGCAATATCGCGCGCCAGCTCGGGCGAGCTCGTGGTAAGGTCGATCAGGACCGCACCGGGCTTAGTGCACGCGAGCAGACCGTCACCCGCCAGGTAGAGCTCCTCGACCTCGGAGGGATAACCCACCATGGTAAAGACGACGTCGGCGTTCGCCGCGGCATCTGCCGGCGTATCGGCCCAAGCGGCACCGCGCTCGATAAGCGCGGCAGCCTTGGACTTGGTGCGGTTGTTGACCGTGACGGGATAGCCGGCATCCAGGATGTGACCGGCGATGGGGGCACCCATGATTCCGGTGCCGATAAATGCGACGGAGAGCTTGTTTGCCATGAAACCTTTCCTTTTGGGTTGGGTGTTGTTACCAGGTTGAATACTCGATGCCAGCGTTTGGGCAGTGAGCTGGGATCGATTACGGCCGCGTTACTTGCCTACTGACCGCGCACGCGGCGGGCGATACGGTCGGAAAGCGACGCCTTGTCGGCGCGGTTCTTACCCCAAAACGCGCAGCCCACCATGCCGGGGCCCACGTGCGAGCCGATGGTGGGACCCACGGAGCCGCGAATGATCGTGACGTCGGCGCAACCCTCCTCCTTGCGGATGGCGGCTTCGAGCCAGTCACCATCCTTTTCGGCATCGGCCGTCATGATGGCGATGGGCATGGTGCGATCGGGCACGTAGTTCTCGCGGAACGACTTGAGGATGGACTTGAGCGCCTTCTTGCGGCCGCGGTTGACGCCGATCAGCGACAGCGAGCCGGCCAGGTCGTAGGAGAGCTCGGGCTTGACGTCGAGCTTTGCCGTGAGCTGCGCCGCCGCGGGAGGAATGCGGCCGCCGGCAGCCAGTGCGTCGAAGCTCTCGAGCGTAAAGTAGCCGTGCACGTAGGTCTTTGCCTCGTTTGCCCAATCGACCAGCTGCTTGGCGGTCAGTCCCGCCGAACGCTGGCGCACGGCCTCGAGCGCCAAGAGCGCACCGGTCGCGCAGGGCAGAGCGTTGTCGACCACGTAGAGCTCAAAGTTGGGATACTCGGCGCGCACGACATCTGCCGCCTGGCACGCGGAGTTGTAGCTCGACGACAGCGCCGAGGTAAAGCACAGGTAGACCGTGGGCGTGCCCTCTTTGGCGCACTCGGTAAAAAACTCGATATAGCGACCGAGCGACACAGCCGAGGTGGACACGCGGGCACCGGCGCGCATGCGGTCGTAGAACTCCTTAGGGCTCATGCTCGACCAGATGTCGTCTGTGCGCTCCTCGCCATCGATAATGAAAGGGAAACCCAGGATATCGACATCGAGGTTCGCGGCGACCTCGGGGCTAAAGTCGCAGCAGGTATCGACGACGATGCGGCAACGGTTCGAATGACCGGCGGATGCGGCCTTGTCCATCAAAGCGACTCCTTACGTAAAAAGGCGGCCACCCGCATGGGATGGCCGCCAACCGTTAACTCATGCAAGTTAACGTATTTTACTCGTCAAGTGTTTCGATGCGGGGCTTGATGATGCCATATCCACCATTCTTACGGTGATACACCACATTGATGAGACCGGTCGTCGCGTTCTCGAACACGTAGAAGTCGTGGCCCAGCAAATCGGTCTGCACCAGCGCCTGCTCCTCGGTCATCGGGGTGACATCGATGACCTTCTCGCGGACGAGCAGGTCGTCGTCCTCCTCGGGCAGCAGCAGGTCGGCCAGATCCTCAACGCGCTCGACCGGCGCGACATCCGCGGCACTGGCACCACCCTGGCGGTTGTCCACGACCTTGGTCTTGAACTTGCGCAGCTGGCGGGTGACCTTATCGGCGGAGAGGTCGATGGCAGCATACATATCTGCGCCGTGCTCGGCAACGCGAATCACCGAACCGCGGGCACGAGCCGTGACCTCGACGATTGCCGGGTTGGGGTTCGAGGGGTTCTTCTCATAACGAAGCACGACGTCGACTGTCATGGGCTCGATGTCGAAAACCTTGAGCGCCTCGCCGATTTTCTCATCCACATGCGCACGCAGAGCATCGGTTACCGTCGTCTTGCGTCCAGAAACCTTGATATCCATACGTGGCTCCAATCTGCCTCGGGGACTTACTGTACTGGCTATGTACCCATTGCCGTGCATTTAATCACGCGATTTCCCAAAGACCCGAATAACGACTGCTTGATACCGCATACCGAAGTCTCGCACTTTTCCGTGGCAAAGTGCGCTATAGGAAGGCGTCGACGGAGTTAATTTTTCTCGTGAAAATTAGCTTTGACCTGCTAGTTTTACCAAAATAGAAAAGCCGGGCTCCCCTATTTGGGAGACCCGGCCATGCGTGTTGAAACCGTGAAGAAGCGCCTTGTTCAGCGTGTGGCAGGCGCCACCCCTACCAATAACTAGCTATTGAGCTTGTTGATGTCATCGTCGGTGATGGTGCCCTCCTGGCTAGACGACGGGCCGTCGCTGTTGTTATCAGAGGCGTCGTCATCGGAGGACTCGGTCTCGTTGGACGTGGAGTCGGATGCCTGCACATTGGCCCCCGAAACGGTCTTGGCGGTAAGGTCATAGGGCATCTGTCCGTACCAGACGCAGTGGACTGCCTCGAGCGTGCCATCGACCGTGATGCCATCGAGGGCATCGCTCGCGGCACGGCACAGCTCATCGTTAGAGCTTAGGCCTGCGACGCCAAGCGTGGAGGGCGCCTCGAGCGTACCGACATAGGAGATCTGGCTCATCAGACGCGCGAGGTAGCCACCAGCCGTGGAATCACAGATCACGTAATCGACCTCGCCCGACTCGAGTGCCTCGAAGCACTCGTTGATGTTGGAGAAGGTCTTTTGGTTGGCCGTGATGCTTTGCTTGGCAAGCGCTTCCTGCGAGGCCGAGGAAGTCTGAACGCCCAAGGTAGCAGTGTTGAGTGTGTCGGTTGAGACACTCGGGGACTCTCCGTCGCTGGTCTTGCCGAACACGGCGGCAGCATCGTACAGACAGGTGCCAAGCGAGCTGATGTCGCCGTCCGTAGACCTAACGTCGCCAATGAAGATGTCGGCCTTCTTATCGCTGAGCACGGAATCGGCCGAGGACGCATCGACAAAAGCAACCTTGAGACCCATGCGGCACGCGAGGGCACGAGCGGCATCGGCCGCATAGCCCGTGAGGTTTCCGTCGGCATCCTGCATGGCTTGCGGGGCATCGGAAGTATCGAGGGCGACCGTCAGAGTTCCCGGCGTGACCAGGGCATCGTCCGATACCGTGGGGGTAACGGTCTCGCGCTCGATCTGGTCGATCGTGGGCGTCGTGAACGTGGACAGTGGATTGAACGCACATCCACTCAGGCCCAAAACGGCAATGACCACCGCGGTCCCAGCACCTAACCGAGCCGCATGCATCAAGCTGCCCCTCACCATGTCCACTACCCTGCCTTCTGTGTCGTATACAATCCGTGCCCTGCACGGAATATCGGGTTGTTCCCACCAGCTGACCTGGTATTTGACCCCACACTTGCGCACCGGGGCGTTTGCTCGGGAGGCCGCAGCCACCTTCACGACTGGCCCGCTCGCCCGCGAGGCGGTATTGCCCCAAAGAAAGTAGAACGGACGGTGCGGCTTACATCTAGGACGCGCCATGATCGCGCCGCGCGCACGCGGTCGCTTACGTGGATCCCTTTGACCGCGTCTGTCTTGGACTAGGATGGGCATTTCGTCCGTCCGCAACCACAGCCTGGCAGGAACGTAGCGCATTATAGCTAAGTTCAAGCTAAAGTTTAAGGTTAGGGGCGTCATTCGCACCGTGAGCACAGATTTTGCAGGTCGGAGCGGACTATTCGTACCCCCATGAAGCCCGGAGCTCCCCCACGGGGAGCTCCGGGGCACCCGTCTCAGGGTGCCCTGTGCAAAAAACGGCAAATATGAGTACTGCTACCAATTTAGTAGCAGCGTATTTCCGCCCCACGAGCCCTTTTTGAGTTCCGCACAGCCCGCTTGGCGCCAAGATATTCCACATTCGTTTATTATCTCATCGCTGAATCCAGTTTTTCGGCCCAAGTTTCTTTATTTTTGCTGTCACTAATCTAGTAGCAGTACTCATATTTGCCGTTTTTTGCACAGGGCATATAAACAGACCCCCTATAAAGCCATAGTTTTACGCCGGCTTGAGCCCAAAGCACGCTCGGAGCGTATTCAGCAGAGCATCTTGCCTC
Source organism: uncultured Collinsella sp. (assembly GCA_900551625.1). Taxonomy (GTDB): domain Bacteria; phylum Actinomycetota; class Coriobacteriia; order Coriobacteriales; family Coriobacteriaceae; genus Collinsella. Next base: position 11,571 of record URWZ01000010.1, on the reverse strand, counting down.
TTTCGACGAGCCTCTACACGATTCTGATATCGCTTACCCATGCGTTGGTATATGCGCCATGCGAGCGCCTCTAACGCCTCCATGTCGCAGAGCATCTCGTTGTTGACCGTCGCGACCTCGATTCCCATGGACGCCAAACCCGTATTGCGTTTTTCATCGTGAATGCGCCCGCCGCGAGACGAATGGCCCTGTTCACCGTTGTATTCCAGGTCAAACCGAGCTGCTTCCTGATAGGCATCGCAAACCGCATACGGCATCCCCGAGATCGCCTGCGCACGGTCGTTGAACTCGATCTTGTGGTCGGTCTTAAAGGGACCACAGGCAAATCCGCCATAGGAAAACGGAAGCGAAAACATGGCAAGCATGATGCATTCCATGGGTGAGCGCAGGTTTTCCGACAGAAAGGGGCACAGCCGCCGCAGCTGCTTGGCCGCGCTCCCCTTGCATGCCGCAAGGTAATCTGCCAGGCGATCGGGCGTCAGCACTGGCTCGACCTCAAAGTAGCCCACATCTGACGGCTGGTCCCTATCCTTTGCAAGCCTGTTCACGGTGGGCGAGCTGTAAGGGGGCAGATACTGCCCGCGATCGCTCAGCGAAATCTTGGAGCACAGCTCCTGGGCCAGGGCAAATGCCTGGATGCAGCCGACTTCGCGCGCAACGGCGGCACAGAGGGCCTCGGGAGACAAGCTGTACACCCCCGGCTCCACCTCCAAAATCGAGGCGTCCGGCAGGCCTGCAGAACAAACGGACCAGCTTGCACCAGGCATGCGACGACGCTGCTTCGCCGACCCCACCAGCAGGCACAAGTCTTCTTGGACCTCGCCACTCACGGCTCCGGTCCGCACCAAATCGGGAAGATAGATGTCCTCGGCCGAGGGAGACGATGCATGCAGCACACGGCGTTCTTCATCGGGAGCGAGGTCTCTCCAGCTGATGTAACCCATTTGTCGGCGCTCGGCGCGCATCATGCGCAGCGCCGAGGCACCGGTCAGGACTACGGAGGCCGCCAGTTGCTCGCTTGTCGGCTCGATGCGCCGCGCTATCTTCACTGCCACAAAACCACCCCCTACCAAACGCGTGCGATAGCGAGGCCATCGACGGCCGCGGCACCGGCACGCTTGAGCTCCGCCGAGGCTGCTGCCATGGTCGCGCCCGTGGTAATGACATCATCGATGAGCAGCAGACGGCGGCCGCGCACATCCTCGACCGTCTCGTACATGCCCCGGGCATGCTCCCGGCGCTCATCGCGGCCGAGCTCTCGCTGGTCACCATGACCGTATTTGACCAGGGCGTCCAGCAACGACACACCCGAAAGATCGCAAAACGAGCGCGCGATTGCTTCCATATGGTCGAATCCACGCCGCCGAAACGCCGCCGCAGTCGCGGGCACAAACACCACCGCGTCCGCACCGGACAGCACACTGCCGTAACGATCGGGGGCTGCCGCCTGGGCATGCAAGGCGGTGTCGTAGAATAGCTCCGCCAGATACGGTGCCAGACGGCGCTCGCCCGCATCCTTGTACGCCTTGATGATGCGCGGCAGCGGATGTGCGTAGACGGCACACGCCAGACAGCGATCGAGCGCCTCGGCCATTGCCGAAGACGTGCCCTCGACCGAGCACTCGGTGCACAGCAAATCCCCAAACGGGGCGCCGCATCGGATGCAACTATGGCACGGGTCGATGAGTGCGAGCGATGCCAGACAATCCTGACAGATCAGCGCACCGGAGCGCTCGCAGCCGGCACATCGCGTGGGCGACAACGCCTCGAGCGCCTCGTATGTCGCGCGCTCGGCAAGCGGTAGCAATTCGTCCGCAAACGGTAGGACACCTGCGCCCTGCAAGCGAGTCAATACGTTCAGATGTCTCTTCATGACACAACCCTCCCTACACGAAGGCGAAGGGAGGGTTGTCGGTGTAGAGCCATGATACCCAGAGGTGCTGGGGTCAGACAGGTTGCATCCGTTTACGGGCGCTATTCGCCGGTAGGCGGTTGCGGTGCGGACGAGGTGTGGGTCGTGCCTTCGCCGCCGTCCTGGCGCGGCTTGCGGGAACGGCGACGGCGACGGCGCTTTTGACCCTGGTCGGCCGAGCCCTCGCCACCGCGATCATCGCGCGGCTCGCGCTCGTCGCGAGCGGCGCCACGCGAAGCCTTGGCAGCCGCTCCCCCGCCATCCCCGGGACGACGGCGCGTGACCTTGACTTCGCCATCCGAAACCTGATCGGCCACAGAAGGAACCGAGGGCTTCTGCTGCGTGCCCGAGGAATGGCGACGACGCGGACGTGGCGCGCGCTCCTCCTCGCCACGCGGCTTGCCAGCCTTGTCGGCAGGCGTGTCGGAACCCGTGCCACCCTTGGGAGCGGCACCGGCCTCGCGAGCGGCTACGGCGCGGAAGACGTCCTCGCGCTCCTCGCTCGACAGATGATGGCGGCGACGGCGCGTGGGATTCATGCCACCGCCGCGGTTTTGCTGCTGGGGCTGCTGAGCCTCGCGCTCGCGGGAAGCGTTCTTGCCCGCGGCCTCGCCATTGTCGACGGACGCCGCGCGCTTGCGGCGGCGACGACCACCGGCTGCCTCCTCGGCCTCGGGTGCCTCGGTCTTGCCGCGGCCCTTTCCACGGCCACGGCCCTCGCCCTGGCCCTGAGCAGCGCGAGCATCGGATTCGGCATCGCGACGACGACGCTTGGGCATCGATGTGCCGGCCAGACGATCGGCGCTCGACAGGCCATCGCCCACGTCGACGCCGTTCTCGCGATCGAGTTCCATGAGCGCCAGGCGCATCTCGGGCGACTCGATGCGCTCGAGCACGTCACGCGTCACGCAGTCGGGGCGGCAGTTGCAGCCCTGCTCGGCGGCCTTCTTTTTGCAGCCCTCCGAGCACGTCATATCGACCAGGTTGACCTTAAAGACTTTGCCGTTCTCCAGGCGCAGCACCAGCTGCTCACGCGGCGTGTCATATTCCTGGATACGCGCCTTGCCGAGCGGCGTATCGATGAGCGTCTTCTTTTTGGGCGCACGGCTCTTAAAGTCCTTGTACGCCTCGAACTCATAGCGCAGGCAGCACATCAGGCGGCCGCACACGCCGCTGATCTTGGACGAGTTGAGCGGCAGGTCCTGCTCTTTTGCCATGCGAATCGAGACGGGCTCAAACTGTCCGCCAAAGCGCGTGCAGCAGAGCTCCTGTCCGCATTGGGCATAGCCGCCCACCAGGCGGGTCTCATCGCGCACGCCGATCTGACGCATGTCGACGCGAATGTGCAGCGTCGAGGACAGGTCCTTGACGAGCTGACGAAAATCGACGCGCTCCTCGGCCGCAAAGTAGAACACGGCCTTCTCGCCGCCAAACAGGTACTCGACGCCGACCGGCTTCATCTCGAGGTCGAGCTCTTTGACCAGACGGCGGAAATCGACCATCGCCTCGTCGCCCTGGATGGCCAGGTCGTCGGCAAGCTGCAGGTCGATGTCGCTCGCCACGCGCAGCACGGGCTTGAGCGGCTGGCCGATCTCATCTTGCGGCACCTCGAAGGGATCGGCCGTGACCAGGCCGATCTCGGTTCCGCGCTCGGTGGAGCAAATGGCATAATCGGCCTCGAGGATATCCAGATCCTGCGGGTCAAACCACAGGTCGCGCGAGGCGTAGGTAAACTTAACGGGTACGACTAACGGCATTTCAGTGCCTTCCTGATATCGAACAGCATGACCTCGATGGCCAGCTGGGGAGTAACGTTTCTGGCGATGTTGCGCTCAGCCGTGGCAACCGCCTCGAGCGCCTGGGTGGCACCCGCAACATTCGTCGCCGCGGCAAGCCGCCCGATCGTGTCGCGCACGTCCTCGTTCACAACGCCTGCCGCCTCATCCTGAAGCGTCAGCAGCACGTCGCGCATGAGCGTCCGCGCGCTCGCCAGCGCTTCCATGATACCCGAACGCTCGCGCGCGTTGAGTTCGCGCTTGTTGCGGTCCTCAAGCTGCTTCAATGCTCCACGCGACAGGTAGTCGGCGTTTTGCTCGAGCACCTTTTCCTGCGTGGACTTGACCTCGGCGAGCGGAGCCTTAACGGCGACGATGAGCGACTTGGCGCGACTGAGCACGTCGGCCTCGTCGGCGGCAATGAGTGAGTCGATGGCACGGACCATCTGACGGCGGGCGTCCTGGCGCTCGGCACTCTTAAGGAACTCGATGCCGCGCGTGGGGCTCCCCGCCACGGCGACCGCCATGCGACAGCGTGAGAGATCCTGGCCCGTCGCGCGACTCACGGCCTGCGCGGCCGCGGCGGGCGACACCAGCCGAAACGGCACGCACTGACAGCGGCTCACGATGGTGGGCAGCATCACGTCTGCCGAGGTGCCCAGCAAGATGAACATGACGCCCTCGGGCGGCTCCTCGAGTGTTTTGAGCAGTGCGTTGGCGGTGTTAGCACGCAGCTGCTCGGCACGGTCGATGATGTAGACCTTGGCCCTGGCACGGATGGGCGCCAGCGGCACGTCATCGAGCAGCTCGCGGGTCTGGGCAATGAGGTAGCCCGTGGCGCTCTCGGGCGTGTAATAGTGCACGTCGGGATGCGTATGCCGAGCAACGCGTACGCAGCTGTCGCATGCGCCGCAGCCGTCCTGCTCGCACAGGAAGGCTTGGGCGAGCGCCCATGCGGCATCGAGCTTGCCGGCGCCGGGAGCGCCCAAAAACAGGTAGGCGTGCGATGCGCGGCCGTTGGCGACGGCGTTGGTCAAAAAGTCGCGCACGCGCTGTTGGGTGTCGAGCTTGGCCAGCAGGCTTGCCTGAGCGGGGGCCATGTTACTCGGCCTCCTGGGCAAGCGCGGCGGCGACGGCGTCTTGCGGAATGTCGAGACCGTACGCGCGAACCTGCTCGACCGTCTGCGCGAAGACCTCCTCTATGGTCGCGGTGGCGTCGATGAGCTTTACGCGATTTGGTTCCTCGGCGACAATGGCGCTAAACCCCTCGTAAACACGCTCCTGGAATGCCATGCCTTTTGCCTCCATGCGATCTGCCGCGCCACGGGCTGCCATGCGCAGCGCTGCCTGCCCGGGCGTGATGTGGTAGACGAGCGTGAGCGCCGGGTGCGTCCCCGCGACGGCCAGGTTGTTGGCATCGCGCACCATCTGGCGATCGAGGCCGTCGGCAAACGCCTGGTAGCAAGTCGTGGAATCGTAGAAGCGATCGCACAGGACCACCTTACCGGCCGCGAGGGCGGGCGCGATGACCTCGTGCACCAACTGAGCGCGCGCCGCCTCGTAGAGCAGCAACTCGCAGGTGTCGCCCATCGCCGTATTGGCGGGGTCGAGCAGCAGAGCGCGGATCTTTTCGCTGATGGCGGTGCCGCCCGGCTCGCGCAGGCTCACAACCTGGTAGCCAGCGAACTCAAGCGCGCGGGCAAGCAGGCGCGCCTGCGTAGACTTGCCGGCACCGTCGACGCCCTCGAGCGTGATAAAGCTATGTTGAGCGGGCTCAAAAGCCATGGGCGCAGCCCCTTCCTACAAGGCGCGTAAATGCAGATATATCAACCAAGCCATGATACCCCAGTGCTCGGCGCGTCCCCAATGGCTAAAGGTGTCTTTCCAAAGTTGCGGTGAAATAGGGACTGATTGAAGCTCTGAGACCGCCAATCAGTCCCTATTTCACCGCAACTTATGATGGGGACTTTTGAGCGCTGGGTATAATCGTCGTATTGATTTGAAATGTGGCGAAAGGAGTGGCAATGTCTCGGTATTGCGCCTCGTGCGGCAAACTTCTTGCAGATGATGCCAAGTTCTGCACCTCATGCGGTGCACCCGTTGAGCAGACAACCGCAAGCAATGGCCAACCCGCGTTTGAGCAGACCGGCTTCCTCGATACGTCGCAAGCTAAGCCGGACGACCCCCTCGCCTATCGCCCCGACCCCGCCGCCAGCCCCGCAGCGGTCGAAACGACGCAGCGCATATCCGTCGCGGACACCCCGCCCCAACAGCAACCGGCATCTACGTACGCGCCTGATTCACCGCAGGCCCCCGCCGCCAAAAAGAGCAGCACCAAGGCGCTTATCGCCGTTATCGTTGTGCTCGTGGCAATTATCATCGCCTTGGTCATCTTTTTTGTGATCAAGCCTTTCGACAACGCCGCCACGCAAACGACTGCCGAGATTACTAAGCTGCACCATGATGTTGACGATGATGACCTCAAGCCTCTCGACGACCCCAATAGCCTTTTTGACGATGATGACGAGGATGGCAGCCAGGCGACCCTCTCCGAGCAAAACCTCTACCGTCGCCTGAGCGAATACTACGACTTGCTCGAAGATCTCGATAACCAGGTCCGTGCCTGCGCAGAGGCGTTCAATGGCGGTTATCTGGAAGAGGACCGTACCGCCCGTCAAAATCTCGCCGACGTCGCCGAGCGAACGGAGGACACCATCGAGCAGTATTACGATATCGTCGAGGACCTGGACGTCCCCATGAGCTCCAAGAACTACAGCTCTTGGAAAGACATCGTTGCCCTGTATGACGACCTGGACCACCGCATCGACGCGATCTGCGATGCCTGGGAGATCAGCTTAAAGTACGCAAAGCCCGCAGACCATAAGAACGAGATCGTGGCGCCGCTGTCGCGCGACAACGTGGCGGGCACCAATGACAATAAGTACCGCCTAGACTTTGAGGAGCACTATCCCGGCGCCAAACCCGTCGAAGTGAACTAACGCCTTGTCGTTTCCGAGCCGGCAGTTAGGGACGTTCCTAAACTGCCGGCAGAAAAAGGAATGTCCCTAACTGCCGGTCAAAAAACGAGCGAGGATCATGGGACCCTCGCTCGTTTTTTGGGCAATGTTTCGGCTGCGCCGCTACTTGTCGGCGGCCGCCTTCTTGGTGGTCGTCTTTTTCGCGGCAGTCTTCTTGGCGGTCGACTTCTTGGCGGTCGAAGTCTTCTTGGCTGCCGTGGTCTTCTTCGTCGTGCTCGCCTTGGTCGCAGCCTTGCGGCCGCGGGCGGGCTTCTTCTCCTTGGTCGGGCAATCCATGTTGACGCAGATACGCCACGGACCGCGCGCCGTGTTGACCACCACGATGGGGGCGCCGCACTCGGGGCAGGTCTCGCCCGTCGCCTCGAGCTTGCCGCGCGCCGGCAGCGGATAGCTCACGCCGCAGTCATCGTAGTTGGTGCAGCGGATAAAGCGCTTGCCGCTCTTCTCGCTCTTGTGTGCAATCAGATCACCATGGCGTCCGGCCTCGGCGCACACCTTGCACTCGCCCACCTTAAGGTCGGGCTCGTAGTTGGTGGGGCACGTCGGGTTCACGCAAATCTCGAAGGCCTTCTGGCGGAACGGCTGGCACTTAATGCGCGGTGCACCGCATTCGGGGCACACGGCCGCCTCGCCCTCGAGCGGGCTCACCTTGACGCCGCTCGGCACCGGATAGGTCACGTCGCAGTCGGGCCAGCCCATGCAGCCGATAAAGCTGCCGCGGGTCTTGGCGCTCGTCTTCATAACCAAGTCCTTGCCGCACTTGGGGCAGGCGCCCACGCGCGCATCGGCCGTGACAGCGTCGCTGATGGCGTCGCCCAGCTCCTGCGTATGCTTGAGCAGCTCGTCGAGCACGCCGGCCAGCAGCGCGCGCGAGTGCGTCACGACATGCTCTTCGGTGTCCTCGCCGCGCTCCACGCGGGTCATGTCGCCGTCGAGCTCGCTGGTCATATCGGGGCTCGTGATGCGCGGGGCAAACCGCGACAGCGCATCGATGATGGCGATACCCAGCTGGCTCGGCTCCACGGGATCGTTTTTGAGATAGCGCACGGCGTACAGGCGCTCGATGATGCTCGCGCGCGTGGACTTGGTACCCAGGCCGCGCTTTTCCATCTCCTGCACGAGCTTGCCCTGGCTGTAGCGCGCGGGCGGCTCGGTCTGCTTGGCCTCGAGCTTAATGTCGAACACGTCGACCGTATCGCCCTGCTCCAGCGGCGGCATCTGCTCGTCGCGCTTGAGACCGTACGGGTACGCCTCGCGGAAACCCGGGGTCACGAGCACATCGCCCGAAGCCACGAACGGCTCGCCGTTCACGTCGAGCTCGAGCTTGGTGTTCTCGATGGTCGCGGGACCCATAAGCGTCGCCAGGAAGCGGCGGGCGATGAGGTCGTAGAGCTTGCGCTGGCCGCCATCGAGCGTGGACGGATCACCTTCGCCCGTAGGGTAGATAGGCGGGTGGTCGGTGGTCTCGACCTTGCCGCGCGTGGGCTTCATGGGGCCGGCGAGCACCTTTTTGCATACGGGCGCCAGCGCCGGATTAATCTTTGCAAGGTCGCTCACCACGGCGCCCAGATCGAGCGTCGCGGGGTACACAGTGTTGTCGACACGCGGGTAGCTGATGAGGCCCGCCATGTAGAGGGACTCGGCGATGCGCATGGTGCGCGCAGGCGAGATGCCCTCGGCTGCAGCGGCTGCCTGCAGCGAGGTAGTCGCAAACGGCGTGGGCGGCTGCTGCTTGCGCGAGCGCTTGGTCACCGCGGCGACGGTTGCCGTCGCAACGCCGTCGACATGGCCGTACGCCGTCTCGGCAGCGTCTTTGTCGGTAAAGCGTGCCGTCTTGTGAGCGATCTTAAAGCGGTCATCCTCGGCAGCACCCTGTGCGGCGCCCATGCCGCGGATCTGCCAATAGTCCTCGGGCACAAACGCCATGCGCTCGCGCTCGCGCTCGACCACCAGGGCAAGCGTCGGCGTCTGCACACGGCCGGCAGAGCGCACGTTACCAAAGCCGCCAAACTTGGCGAGCGTCAGGTAGCGCGTGAGCACCGCACCCCAAATGAGGTCGATGTGCTGGCGGCTCTCGCCGGCGTCGGCCAGATTCTGGTCGAGCGAGACGAGATTATCGAAGGCCTGCGTGATCTCGGCCTTGGTAAACGAAGAGTACTGGGCGCGGGCAACCGGCAGGTCGGGCGCCACCTCGCGCACCTTGTTAAGGGCGTCCGAACCGATTAGCTCGCCCTCGCGATCGAAGTCCGTGGCGATAATGACGCTGTCAGACTTTTTAGCGAGGTTCTTGAGCGAACGAATGAGTTCCCTCTCGGCCGGTAGCTTAATGACGGGCGCCCAGGTGAGGTAAGGCAGGCTCTCGAGTTTCCAGCCCTTGATTGAGATGCCATCGGCAAGAAACGGCTTGCGCTTGGTGTCGTAGGGCGGACGCGCCAGGCCATCGGGTATGTCGGCCGGCAGCATCTCGCCGTCCTCGGTGACCGAATACCAGCCCAGCTTTTTATCGAACAGCACGCTGTCGCAAAAATCGGGCGCTAGGATGTGACCGGCAAGGCCGATGGTCACGCACTCCTCGCCCTTCCACTCAAAACGGTAGATGGCGGTGTTGTACACCTTGTCCTTTTTGGGCTTGCCCGTGGACAGACGCTCGGCAATCTGACGCGCGGCGTCGTTTTTCTCGGCGATGATGAGCTTCAAAAGAGGCTCCTATCTCGTATCTCTGCGGCTACGCCCGCCCGTATGGCGGCCGACTTACGCCCTTGCTTGCTCAATCTGCCCGATGAGCCAATCGCACCAGGCATCCATGCCCTCGCCCTTGCGCGCGCTGACGGAAAACCGCGGCGCCTGCGGATTGAGGTCATCGAGTGTCTTAGTATACCTATCCATGTCAAAATCGAAAGCCGGGGCCACATCGACCTTGTTGAGCAGCTGCGCGCCGGCGTGCTGAAAGATGCCCGGGTACTTGATGGGCTTGTCGTCGCCCTCGGGCACCGAGAGAATCATGATGGACAGGTTTTCGCCCAGGTCAAAGTCGACTGGGCAGACCAGGTTACCCACGTTTTCGATAAAGATGACGTCGATGTTTTCCAGACCCACGGCCTGGTCGAACGCGTCAACGGCCTCCATGATCATGTTGCCCTCGAGGTGGCACAGGCCGCCCGTGTTGATCTGGATGGCAGGCATGCCGGCTTCCTTCATGGTGATGGCGTCGACGTCCGAGGCGATATCGCCCTCGATGACGGCGCAGCGCAAGCCGGCCTTGTCGCGCAGGCGCTCGTTGGTGCCCAGAATCGTAGTGGTCTTGCCCGAGCCAGGGCTCGACAGCACATTGATCACATAGGTGCCTGTCTCTTTAAATCGCTGTCGCAGCTGATCTGCCAGGCGCTCATTGCGCGACAGAATTGGCGACGCGATATCAATCGTTTTCTCGGCCATATTCGGCACTCCTTAATTTCCAACATTTATACCCCGTCCCCAGGTGGCTGGCGGGCTAATCGTCGGGGGTTTCGATTTCTATACTGGCGATGTCGAGCTCGCGGCCGTGCAGTAGGCGCACATTGGCGCCACCGCACTGGGGACAACGGCAATGGAAGCGGTCGTGCTCAAAGACCTCGCCGCAGTCCAGACACTCGCTTTGTGGATGGACTTCCTCTACGGCAAGCTCGCAGCCGCGCGTGAGCGGGTCCTCGTCGCGAAATGTCTCCCATGCAAAGTCGAGTGCCTCGCGCACGACCTCGGTCATATCCCCGATACGCAGCGTTACCAAAACGGCGCGCGAGGCCCCCGCCCCACGCGCCGCGCGAATCACTGTATCGAGTATGCCGTTGACAATGCCAACCTCGTGCATACCGATTTACTCCTCGTCGTCCTCGTCGTCCGAGAACAGGTCCAGACGACTCACAAACAGGCCCTCCTTGCCCTCGCGCGCGGTAATGACCACGCGAGCGATGGCAAGCGAAATCTCGTAGAGCGAGAGCAGAGCGCCATACATGAGGCCCAGCGTAACGGGCGAGCCGTCGGGCGTGATCACAGCCGAACCCACGAGCAGGCCCACGTACACGTAGCGCCAGGCGCTGCGGAAAGCAGCGTAGGACACGATGTGGAAGACGGACAGGTAGAAGATGATGAGCGGCAGCTCAAACGCCACGCCAAAGCCGATCATAAAGAGCAGCTCCATGTTGACGTAGTTCTCCAGATCGGGCAGCGCCGTAGCGACGGCCGAGGTTTCGCCGATGAGCCACTCAAAGCCCGCAGGAATGATGATGAAGTAGCAGAAGATGGCACCCAGGAAGAACAGCACCGTCGAGGCGAGCACCGTGGGCACGACCCACTTGCGCTCGTTGGGTCGAAGCGCCGGCAGGAAAAACGCTAGAATCTGCCAGATGATCATGGGCGTGCACATGACCACGGCCATCTTGATGGCCAGCGAGAAGCGCAAGCCAAAGCCGCCGAGCGTGGTAGTGATGTAGAACTTACCGTCCGGCACAAAGGAGCGGATGGGATCTTCCAGGATGTCGAGCACAACAGGCGTGGCGAAATACAGCACGATAGCGGCGGCAAACACCGACACGACCACGATGGTCAGGCGGCGACGGAGTTCTCCCAGGTGATCGAAGAGCGGCATACGCGCAGGTCCGATAGGCATTACTCATCGCCTCCCTTCGAGGCGTCGGCGGCGGCAGCGTCGTCCTCGGCCTCGAGCTCGCGAGCGAGCTGGTCGACGACGGCCTTGCGCTTGCGGGGACGACGGGCGTAGAGATCGGCCGTCGTGGGCTCTGCCGGCTCGGGCTCCGGCTCTGCAGAAGGTTCGGGCTCGACGGTGGCAGCGGCAGGCTCGGCCTCGGCG
>URWZ01000009.1 GCA_900551625.1 uncultured Collinsella sp. | reverse complement strand
GCATATCGTCGGCAGCGTCAGATCTGTATAAGAGACAGATGGTGGACACGAAGGTGGTAACCAGGATTGCGCTCTTTTTGTCGTGAGCCAAGGTGGCAATCGCTGCCAGCGCCTTCTTGCACGCCTTGGCGGAGGCCATGGCGGAGCCCAGCACCAGCACAAGGGCCATCTGCATGGCGAAGGACAGCAGGCTCCAGAATCCATCCTTGACTTCGCCCTGGCCCCCCCAGGACCACACCAATTCCAGGGGCCCCTGCTGCGTACCGATCATGGCAGCGATAAAGACCACGATGGTCAGGATGATGGCGAACAGGAATGGATCCGGAAGCCACCGGTTCACAACCTGCACGCAGCCATTGGTAAAGCGTTTGAACATGAAACAACCTCCTCTGTATCTCTCTCCGCCACATACACTCCATGGCAGGAACTGTCTAAATCATAGCAACCTACTTCTCTCGTGTCAATAAAAACCTATAAGTCTAGTATAAATTCTACAAAGCCATATTGAGAACCGGCAGGTTTCCTTCTCCTACCATCCTCATTTCTTCATGGACATACCCAGGCCCCCACCGTCTTCTACGGGCGGTGAGGGCCTGGGTATGGGGTTTGCAGTTATTCAAAGGGCGCCATCTCCCAGCGGATAAAGTAGCCCTGTGGATGCTTGCAGACGGGGCACACGGCGGGAGCCATGGTGGCGTCGATGATTTGGCCGCAGTTGAGGCACATCCACTTGACCTGAACATCGGACACAAACAGCTTGTCCTGCTCCAGCAGCTCGGACGGCGTGCGATCAGGCTTTCCGCCGCGGAAAATCTCGCGGCCATGCAGACGATGCTCCAGGTCACGTTCGGCCTTTTCCTCGTCAATCTTGGTCTGGCTCACCACCGGGTCCTCGATCAGCGATGAAACCGAGTTCACCTGTTTTTGAATGCGCTCGGCAATGGTGTCGTCCATGCTTACGATGCGCATCTTCCAGTCGATACTCGTGGCGTTGGACGAACTCTTGGTCCAGACGAACGTCAGGATGGCGCTTTGGTGCCCCCGGGCGGGAAACATGCCAAAGAAGGAATCGTGTTGGATTCTGCTGTCCTCGTTGATATAGGCGTGAACGTTATACACCACGCGGTCGATCTTGTCGTTGAGCAAGGCGTTGGTTGCGAGCGCCGCCGCCTGAATCTGACCGTTGGACAGCAGCTCGAGTTCATTGGCAGAAGACGTATCCAGCACTGTCACCTCAACCGTGCCCGCGCGCTCATCGGCCTCGTCGACGGTAAAATCGAGCGGGAACTGCGTAAAGCCATTACCCCATTCGAGTCCACCCTTGAGCGCGGTCGAGACGGTATCTACCGAAACGCTCTCGGAGAGGTTCGCGGTATTCAGGCGTCGCATCACGCCGTAGCCAATCTGCATGCCCACAATCAGCACCAAGATGCCGATAACCACGGCCATGGCAGTCTTCGTAATGGTGTGGCTCACCTGCGAACCCGAAGGGTCGTCCTCGGACAGCGGGTCGATATGTTTTGCCTGGCTCGCGCGGTCCTCGCTGCGCAGCCGCGCCAGCGTCGCCTTGTCACCGCGCTTGACGGCAGCCTCTTTCTCGCGCATGCGCTCGGTACGCTTTTTGGCGAGCGTAGGATCCAAGACGCCGGATGCATCGATTTCGGAGAATAACTCCGTCACTTCTTCCGGAGTCAAAGGGTTCTTATCAGCCATGATCTTCCTGTCATATCAATCAGTCGAGCTCGTGCGCACGCGCACCTTCGAACTGCATTCGATAGTAACGGGCATAAGTGCCGCCACGGGCGAGAAGCTCCTCGTGCGTGCCACGTTCCACAACGCGACCATGCTCAACGGTCGCAATCTCGTCAGCATGCTTAATAGTCGAGAGACGGTGGGCGATGATGATCGTGGTACGGCCGCGTGCCAGCTCTTCGAGCGACTCCTGAACCGCTTCCTCGCTTTCGTTATCCAAAGCACTCGTCGCCTCATCCAAAATAAGGATCTTGGGATTCTTGAGAAACACGCGCGCAATGGCGACGCGCTGCTTTTGACCGCCCGAAAGACGGCTGCCGCGCTCGCCCACCACGGTGTCGTAGCCTTGCGGAAGCGACTCGATAAAGGTATCGATATTGGCGCGGCGGGCCGCCTCGGCGATCTCTTCTGCCGTGGCGCCCGGCTTGCCGTAGGCGATGTTCTCGCCGATCGTTCCATCGAACAGGTACACATCTTGCTGCACCAGGCCGATGGCACGGCGCAGGCTATGCTGCGTCACGTCGCGCACATCCTGGCCGTCGATACTAATGGAGCCACCGGCAACGTCGTAAAAGCGCGGCAACAGCGAACAAGTCGTCGATTTGCCGCCGCCCGAGGGGCCAACCAAAGCGATGGTCTGACCGGGCCTAATGGACAGATCCATATGGTCGATAACGGGACGTGCCCCATCGTCCGCGCCAAGCTCAACATCCTCGTAGTTAAAGCACACGTTGCGGTACTCCACGGCACCAGCCGTCACCTGCAGATCCGCAGCGCCCGGCTTATCCTGAATATCGGGGACAGTCGAGAGCACCTCGTCCATGCGCTTAAAGCCGGCAATGGCCTTCTGATACGTCTCGGCCGAATTGACGAGCGTCTCGAGAGGCGTGCAGAACAGTGAAATGTAAAGCGCGAAGGTTGCCATATCGACCGCCTGCAGCTGACCCTGGGCAACGAGCCAACCGCCCAGCAGCACCACGATCACATAGAGCACGCCCGAGAGCAGGCCATACGTCGCGGTATAGACGCCCATGGCGTGATACATGTTCTCCTTGGACGAAAGGTAGCGATTGTTCGAGGCACGAAACTTAGAGCGCTCGGTCTGCTCATTGGCAAAGCTCTTGACCACACGCATGCCCGCCAGCGAATCCTGCAGTTGCGCGTTGATGCCGCTAATCTTTTTGCGGTTATCGCTAAAGACCTCGCGCATACGCATATTCTGCCAAAACATAATGACCGCGAACACCACCGTCACCACAGCCATGGCGAGTGCGAGCACCGGCGCGATGGTAAACAGAATCACAAACGAGCCGATAATCTCGATGCCGCAAATAATGATCCATTCGGGCACGTGGTGCGCCGCCTCGCAGATATCGAACAGGTCATTGACCACGCGGCTCATCATATCGCCCGAGCTGTTGCGATCGAAGTATGCAAAGCTAAACCGTTCGTACTGATCGAACAGGTCCTCACGCATCTTGGACTCCATGCGCGCGCCCATCACGTGGCCCCAATAGCTCACAAAGTAGCGGCAGGCGCAGCGGATGGCATACATCAGCACCAGCCCCACCGCAATCATACCGAGTGCCCGCATAATGGCAGCCTGACCCTGGGTAAACAACCCTCCGGTCAGATTACGCAAGATAATGGGGAACGCCAGGTCAATGGCAGCAAGTACCAGGGCGCAAACAGTATCAGCAACAAAAAGCCCCATCTGGGGCTTGTAATACGAAAGAAACCTCTTAAACATAGTCACCTTACGCGGTTTTACCAAACCGCGTTTCATCTCGACGCTGCAAGTGCTCCATTTGGACAATCTGGCCTTCAATCGTCGGTCGCGTATATCCATACGCTTCCCTCCTCTTTTAGGCCACCTTGTCTCAAATGGAGCACTTTCGCTGACTTACACAAACCTACGGGATCATTCCCACTCGTTAAAGATCGGCTCCGCCCAACCTATGCGCGATGCTATCGCAAGCCAAGGCGCCCACGACGGTCTTGGCGTCTTCAATCTTGCCGTCGAGTACGGCGTCGATCAGCTCATGCAGTGGTACCAGGTCGACGTTGACAAACTCGTCATCGTCGGGGTCGGGTGCATCAAACTCGAGCTTGGTAGCCAGGTAGATGTGAATGATCTCGTCGCAGAAGCCGCAGGACGTGACAATCGACGTCAAAAAGCGAATACGACCAGCCCTAAAGCCCGTCTCCTCATGCAGCTCGCGCTTGGCGCAATCGAGCGGGTCCTCACCCGGATCGAGCTTGCCGGCGGGAATCTCGACCGTCACGCGGTCGATGGCAGTGCGATACTGACGTACCAGCACGATCTTGCCGTTCTCGGTCAGTGCCACAACGGCCGCCGCACCCGGATGGCGAACGATATCGCGGGCGCTGCGGTGACCGTTGGGCAGCTCAACCTCAAGACGGTGGACGTCGAGGATCTTGCCCTTCCAGGCGCACTCCTCCGAAAGAATCTTCTCGTGCAGCTCGACATCGTGCGGGTCGTCGTCGCCCAGCACCAGCGCCGGCTCGTCAGTGACCTCGCCACCAGGCTCGCCCTCGGCGTGCCCATACATGCGGCCGTCCTCTTCGACGATCTGCGCGTCCACGAGCTCTTCGTTCTTCTCGTCCATCCGTCTCATTCCTCTCGGATTTTAGGCATCCCAGGCATCGCGGCCGCGCAGTGCGCGCAGGCCAATGTCGTGACGCAGGGTCTTGCCCTCAAAGTTGATCTTCTCGCAGGCCTCGTAGGCAAGGTCGCGAGCGTTCTCGAACGTATCGCCCAGTGCGGTCACGGCGAGTACACGACCGCCGTTGGTCACGAGCTTGCCGTCCACCACAGCGGTGCCGGCGTGGTACACCGTCACGTTCTCCATGGCCTCGGCGTCCTCGATACCGGTAATGAGCTTGCCCTTCTCGTAGCTGCCGGGATAGCCCGCGCTCGTCAGAACAACGGCAACGGCCCACTCGTCACGCCAATCGAGTTCAACCTGATCGAGCTCGCAGTTGGCGCAGGCAAGCATGACCTCGACCAGGTCGTTCTTAAGGCGCGGCAGCACGACCTGCGTCTCGGGATCGCCAAAGCGGGCATTGAACTCCAGCACCTTGGGGCCGGCGGGGGTAAGCATAAAGCCGCCGTACAGGCAGCCGCGGTAGTCGATGCCCTCGGCGGCAAGCTCTGCCACGGTCTGTTCCATGACCTTCACCATGGTGGCATGCTCCTCGTCGGTCACGATAGGCACCGGGCTGTAGACGCCCATGCCGCCCGTGTTGGGGCCCTTGTCGCCCTCGAGCGCGCGCTTGTGGTCCTGCGAGGTGGCCATGGGACGAACGGTCTTGCCGTCGGTAAAGGCCAGCAGCGAGCACTCGGGGCCGGTCAGCATCTCCTCGATAACCACCGTATTACCGGCATCGCCAAAGGCTCCGCCAAAACACTCACGCACAGCCTCCTCGGCCTGCGAAAGCTCGGTTGCCACGATAACGCCCTTGCCCGCGGCAAGGCCGTCGGCCTTGACGACCAGCGGAGCACCCTGCTCGCGCACATAGGCAAGAGCCGAAGCCTCGTCGATAAATGAGCCATAGGCTGCCGTCGGGATACCGGCGCGCTCCATGAGCTGCTTGGAGAACAGCTTAGAGCCCTCCATCTGGGCGCCCTCGGCACCCGGGCCAAAGCACGGGATGCCCGCCGCGCGGACGGCGTCTGCAACGCCCGCCACGAGCGGAGCCTCGGGGCCAATCACCACGAGTCCGCATCCATGGCTCTGGGCAAACGCCGCCACGGCCGCAGGATCGCAATCGTCGAGAACCACATTCTCGCCGCAGCTCGCGGTGCCGCCGTTACCCGGCGCGATGTAGAGCTTGCCGGCGCGCGGTGATGCTGCGAGCTTGGCTGCCAGAGCATGCTCGCGGCCGCCGCTGCCCAACAACAGGATGTCGATGGTTTGAGTGTCCGCCTTCAAGGGTGCCTCCTCTATGGATTACCGGCCCGCTCCGCGCGGGCCCATTACAAGCAAATATACCCCTCGGCCGCCCATCTGGACTGCAAAGGGGTATATCGCAATAACCAAATAACGCCGATTACTTCCAGAATCGGTTGATGATCTGCTCGCGACCGGCGCCGACGCCGATAAACGTCACGCGGGTGTGCGCCAGATCCTCGATAAATGCCACGTAGTCCTGAGCCTCCTGCGGCAGCTCGTCAAAGCCGCGGCAGCCGGTGATGTCGCACTTCCAGCCAGGGAGCTCCTCGTAGATGGGCTTGGCATGCTCAAAGCGCACCTGGTGCTCGGGTACGCTCGTGTAACGTTCGCCGTCGACGTCATAGGCAACGCACACCTTAATGGTGTCGAAGGCCGAAAGCACGTCGAGCTTGGTCACGGCGATGTCGGTGAGGCCGTTGACGCGTGAGGCATAGTTGGCGATAGGGCCGTCAAACCAGCCGCAGCGACGACGGCGGCCGGTGGTCACGCCGTACTCGTAGCCCTCCTCGGTCAGCGTGTGGCCGTCCTCGGACTCGTAGGAAAGCTCGGTGGGCATGGGGCCCGAACCGACGCGGGTGATATAGGCCTTCATGACGCCCAGCACGCGGTCGACGTTCTTCATGCCGACGCCGGAACCGGTAATGGCGCCGCCGGCGGTGCAGTTGGAAGACGTCACGTACGGATAGGTGCCGTGGTCGATGTCGAGCAGCGTCGCCTGGGCGCCCTCAAACAGCAAATCCTTGCCCTCGTCGATCATGTTGTTGAGCAGCAGGCTCGTCTCGGTGATGTAGGGGCGCAGGCGCTCGGCCATGGGCAGGTACTCGTCGCAAATCTGGTCCACGGTGTAGGTGGGCAGGTTGTAGATGAGCTCTAGCTCGGGGTTCACGCGGGCAAGAGCGGTCTCCAGCTTATCGCGGAACAGCGCCTCATCCAGCATGTCCTGCATACGCAGGCCAATACGGGCCATCTTGTCCTGGTAGCACGGACCGATGCCGCGCTTGGTGGTACCGATGTTCTTCTTGCCGAGCTTCTGCTCAAAGGCGCCATCCAGATCGATGTGGTACGGCATGATGACATGCGCGTTGCCGCTGATCTTGAGATTCTTGGTGGTGATGCCGTCGGCCTCGAACATGTCGATCTCCTCAAGGACGACCTTGGGGTTGACGACGCAGCCGTTACCGATCACCGACACGTGGTCGGAATACATGATGCCGGAGGGCACCTGGTGCAGGCCGTACTTCTTGCCGTTGACGACGATGGTGTGGCCGGCGTTGTTGCCGCCCGAATAGCGCACGACGGCATCAAAGTCGCCGGCGACCAGGTCGCAGATCTTACCCTTGCCCTCATCGCCCCACTGGGCACCGACCAAAACGGTTGACGGCATGTTTACTCCTCACATTCATGGACTGTCCGCACACCGCAAGTGCGCAGAAGCACAAAACATTCCCAGTATACCCGTGCAACGGGCGCCTGTCCTACTCCTCGGTATGCGCCCCATCAAGCTCATAGAACTTGGTGGATGCCGGCAGGAACATCAGGTCGACGTCGCCAATCGGGCCCGAACGGTTCTTGGCCACGACGATACGCGTAACGCCCTCGTCGGGTCGGTCGTCGCGCGAGGCCTCGGCCTCGTCGGCGGATCGGTCCAAGAACATGACGATATCGGCATCCTGCTCGATGGAGCCCGATTCACGCAGGTCGGACAGCTGCGGGCGCTTGCCGGTACGGGACTCGACCTGACGCGACAGCTGCGACAGCGCGATCAGCGGAATCTTGAGCTCCTTGGCCATAATCTTCAGACCACGCGACATCTCGGAGACCTCGACGGTGCGGCTCTCGGAACGACGTCCAGGCGGGGGACTCACCAGCTGCAAATAGTCCAGGATGATGATGGCCTTCTCCTTGTTATGGAGCATGCGGCGGCTCTTGGCGCGAATCTCGGTCACCGTGGTGCCGGGCGTATCGTCAATCAGAATATCGAGCTTGGACAGCGTCTGCGTGGCCTCATTGATGTTGGCCCACTGCTCGGGACTAATGCGGCCCGTACGGAAGTCGCTGATCGAGATCATGGCATAGGCGCAAATCAGACGCTGGGCAATTTCCTTGCCCGACATCTCCAGCGAGAAGAAGCCGACGGTATAGCCCGCGGCGGCGGCGTTGAGCGCCAAGTTCAGGGCGAACGACGTCTTACCAACGGCGGGGCGGGCGCCGATAATGATGAGCTGGCCCTCGCGGAAGCCCATGAGCATACGGTCGAGCGACGGAAAGCCCGTGGGCACGCCTGCAGCCTGACCGCCGGCCTTGCACACTTCCTCGGCCTCGTTATAGGCCTCGACCATAAACTCGGTCAGCGTCTTGTAGCTCGACTTAACCTCACGCGCCGTGACCTTGAGCAGTTTGCTCTCGGCCAGCTCCACGACCTCTTTGGTGTCGGTGGGGGCGTTGTAGGCCAGCGCGTTGATCTCGTTGGTGGCGCCAATCAGCTCGCGCAGCATCGAGTCGCGGCGAACGATGGCGGCATGGTGCTGCCAGTTGACGAGCGACAGAGTCTGTCCCATCAGCTCCAAAATGTACGCCTCGCCGCCCACGGCATCGAGCTTGTTGATGCTTCGCAGGTAATCGATCAGCGAGATAGAGTCAATGGGGATGCGACTGTTATACATATCGACCATCGCGGTATAGATGGTCTTATGAATGGGCCGGTAGAAGTCATCGGGCTGCAGCTCGACCTGGGCCTCTTCGACCACATCGGGCGAGAGCAGCATAGCGGCCAGCACGTTGGCCTCTGCATCTTGGTTTTGGGGGAGACCCAACTTGGAGCCACGGTCCTCGACCGTCAGCCCCGTCTCCCTATCGTCATATGCCATGAGCATCCTCATTCATATCGCTTGCGAGCATCCATAGTATCAGCCACGGCTATAAATCGAGCCGCGCCTTGGCAATCATCACCGAACCAAACGGATGAACGGTCCCATACACGGGACCGCATCTCAATGACTGCTATGAACTCACCCGGCGCAAAAAATAAAAGGGCGCCCTGGTCTCCCAGAGCGCCCTTCTTAGAACAAGATTGTTGCGTTGCAGCAAATGCTACTCGGCAGCAGCCTCGGTCTCGACCTCGGCGGTCTCGGTCTCGGCGACCTCAGCGGTCTCCTCAACCTCAGCCTCGGCAGCGAGCTCCTCGGCGGTAACGCCGACGAGAACGACAACCTCGGCCTTGATCTCGCGGTACAGCGAGATAGCGACGGTGTGGGCACCGGCAACCTTGATGGGCTTACCGAGCTCGACGCGCTTGCGGTCGATATCCATACCGAGCTGATCCTTGATGGCGTCAGCGATCATAGCGGCGGTAACGGAGCCAAAGAGGATGCCCTCGTCGCCAACCTTGACGTCAACGGTGACCTGCTTGCCCTCGAAGGCAGCCTTGGTCTCGTTGGCGGTAGCCAGACGGACGGCCTCGCGCTTGGCGATGTTGTTGCGACGCTCGTCAAGCTGCTTGAGGTTGCCCTTGGTGGCGGCAACAGCGAGCTTCTTGGGGAACAGGAAGTTCTCAGCGTAACCCTGAGCGACCTCTACGACGTCACCCTCGCCGCCCTTGCCCTTGATCTCATCGAGAAGAATAACCTTCATGATGCGTCTCCCTTCTTAGCCGCGGTCGCGGTTGCCACGAGAGGAAACCACGGGGACGGTGTACGGCAGGAGAGCCATCTCGCGGGCGCGCTTGATGGCGTTGGCGATGTCATGCTGATGCTGCGTGCAAGCGCCAGTGACGCGACGGGGCTTGATCTTGCCACGGTCGGTCATGTACTTACGGAGAAGCTGAGTGTCCTTATAGTCGATGAACTCAGTGTTCTCCTTGCAGAACTGGCAGTACTTACGACGCGGCTGACGTGCAGAATAATCATTAGCCATGTCAAAATACCTTTCGTTTGGCAACTTCGGCGAGCCGAAGCCGCCTCTCACTCAAAAATAGGTGAACAACCCTTAGAACGGGATGTCCTCATCGTAGACGTCGACCGCGGGCGGCGTAGCCACCGGTGCGGCAGGACGCGCTGCGGGCGCGGGAGCTGCGGGGGCGTAACCGCCCTGATCGTAGCCACCCTGGCCACCACGGGAGCTCATAAACTCGATCTCATCGACGATGACCTCAAGCTTGCTCCTGCGCTGACCGTCGCGCTCCCAAGAGCTGTAGCGCAGCTTGCCCTCGATCGCGACCTTGTTTCCCTTTGCCAGGAAACGGCTCACGGCCTCGGCGCGGGTGCCGAACATAGTGCAGTCGACAAAGTTGGGATAGTCCTCCCACTCGCCAGTCTGCGCGTTGCGGCGACGATCGTTCACGGCGACGCCAAAGGACAGAACCTGGGTTCCGCCGGCGGTGGCGCGCAGCTCGGGATCGCGGGTGAGGTTACCGGTGATGTTCACTCGATTGATGCTCATAACTCACTACTTCCTCTTGGGGCACAAGCCCAGTCCAAAACGACAGTCTTACTCCTGGTCGTCGCGACGGACGATCATGTGGCGGACCACAGCGTCGGTGATGCGCAGGACGCGATCAAGCTCGGCGATCTGGGTAGGATCTGCGTGGAAGTTGATGAGGGTGTAGTCACCATCGGTGAGGTCGTTGATCTCGTAGGCGAGCTTGCGCTTGCCCCACTCGTCAACGGAGTCGACCTTGCCAGCGCCCTCAGCGATCGTGGTATCGATACGCTTCATAACAGCGAGACGAGTCTCGGGGTCGAGCGACGGGTCAACAAAGAACAGCAGTTCATAAGCCTTCATATTGTCACCTCCTCTGGGCAAATGTGGCTTCAGGTCGTGAAGGTGCGCCTGAAGCAGGAAAAGACTTGGTAATAATATCTTTCAACCTCCCAGGCTGCAAGAATATGCAGCTACAACCTCATGACCTCCACATATGTCCATACTCACACGGCACTTCATGCGTCTTCCAACCAAATGCTGACCAAATGCTTGACGGATCCGTGGACAAGATACGGCGCTGCGGGGACAAACCAAATCAAATCGCAGGTCAGCAATTGCAAGGCTGTGGTCGCGAAATGCATACCAGTGGTTCACAACACCGTTCAAAGATTTTTAAAATTGGTGCCACGTCGTTTATAAATACCCATTTTGAACAATTTGCTGTATGCAGCCATGCTGGTCAGAGCCCGTTTTTGGCCTCCTAGATCCCGTCGCGAAGCCAAGCGTTTCAAAAAATGCCAACTTTTCTGTTTGCACTTTGCGATTCCTCGTGTATACTGACTTTCGCATTTAACGGAGAGTTGTCCGAGTGGCCGAAGGAGCACGATTGGAAATCGTGTAGGCGTCAAAAGCGTCTCCAGGGTTCAAATCCCTGACTCTCCGCCAGTTAATTCCAAAGCAGGCCTTAGTGCCTGCTTTGTTTTTACCCCACGCGGAGGGGTGGCAGAGTGGTTGAATGCGGCGGTCTCGAAAACCGTTTGGCCTGTATAAGGTCACGAGGGTTCGAATCCCTCCTCCTCCGCCATTTTGGTTGAGAAAGCTCCCAGGAATGGGAGCTTTTTTGTTTTGAGTCCCTAACAAGCAAATACGGCGAAGAAGGAGGGGTTCGAACCCGCCAGGGCGCAAAGCGTAAAGAAAACGCACCAGTGGCGCGTTTTTAGCGCAGCGCGGTCGGCGTAAGCCGACCGGATAAATTTTGAGCGCCGCTCAAAATTTAGACATCCCTCCTATTCAGCCACGTCCCCATCGCGTTCAGCATCAACCCAGATCCCCAAACATGTACATCACCCCCCAAAAACGATATTTTTCGACATCTTTGGAGGCTGATGTACATACTTGAAACTTATGACCGCACCCAGTCCCGACCGTTTGCCGAGCAATAGGGTCGCGATCGTCGCCGAACATGTACTATGTACGGGCATTGTCCAATCCCGTAACTCAAAGGACCCCATCTTGCCCGTCGTCGCCGCCATAACCGTTACCTCACATGCCTCGGATGCCATGGTCGCTATCCCATTTTGGCTCGAGATGTTCGCCGTTGTCGCTGCATCGATCTCGGGTGTGCTGGTTGCGCGCGAACACAAGCTCGACCTGGTGGGCGCGGTCGCACTCGCGGTAGTCTGCGGTCTGGGCGGCGGTCTTTTGCGCGACATGACACTCCAGGTCGGCAACGTCTACATCCTCAACCAGCCAATGGCGCTGCCGCTCTCCATCGCCACGGCGGCCATCATTTACATCTTCCCGGCAATCGTCGATAAGCCCGACAAACTCATTCCCCTGCTCGACATCATCTCGGTCGGCATCTATGCGGCAACCGGCGCAGACAAGGCACTGGTCTACGGATTTGCACCCGTCGTTTGCATCATGATGGGCTTTTTTACCGCGGTGGGCGGCGGCATGCTGCGCGACGGCTTTATGGGCGTGGTTCCGGGCATTTTCCAACGCACCAACTTTTATGCCATCGCGGCCATCGCCGGATCGGCAAGCTATGTAAGCCTCGTCATGAGTGGCTTGGTCAGCAATGTCGCCGCGCTGGTCGTATGCGTTATCGTGACCATGGGTCTGCGCTGGCTCTCGCTGCGCTTTGACATCAAAAGCCCCACCGAAGAAGACATCGCGCACTTTTTACATCGCAAAAAGTAGATAGCACGGCACGACCTTTCGAAATGCAACCGAGAGGTTCTTTTAGAGCGCCCGCGCGTTGGGTACCCTGTTAGATACATGTCGAGTATCTAACGAAGGATTCACTATGCCTTGCAACCTAGAACCGTCGACCAAGCGCCACAAAGCGCAGGCCCGCATCGCCCTCCTATTCGTACTGATTGCGCTTGCGCTGACCGTACTTCCCACGGCGTCGTTCGCCGGCACAGACACCGCGGGCAACGTACTCGCAACCGAAGCTGACTCAAATCCGTCTGGCGTCGCGGGCGACCTGTACTGGGCTGGCCAAAGCCTTAACCTGGACGATGCCTCCATCGGCCGCGATATTATCGCGGCATGCGACAGCCTATCGATTCGCGACTGCACCGTAGGCGGCGCCATTCGCCTGGCGGCGCGCACCATCGATATCTCCAAAACCGCAATCGATGGCAGCGTGACGGTAGCCGGTCAGCACGTCGTGCTCAACACCGGTAGCACCGCCAACTGTTTTTACGCGATGGGCGATACTGTTGCCCTGCGAGGCTCCACCAAGTCGGCAGCACTTGCAGGCGATACGGTGACCATCGACGGCACCGTCGAGGGCGATGTCGAGGTTTGGGCCGATAAGCTCGTCTTGGGCAAAAACGCCCGCATCACCGGCACCGTGAGCGCGCATGTTTCCGAGGACCCCGAGCGCGCCGCAGGAGCCGAGGTCGGCGCGCTCAAGATCGACCGTACCGAAAACGAAAGCGCCGCCACGACGGTTAACGATATCATCGGCGGCATCGTGGCCGCAGCCCTGTCGACCTGCTTTATCGCTCTGTTGCTCGAGCTCGTCTTTCCGCGTGCGACCGCCAGCGCCGCCGGCATGCTTCGTCAACGACCTACCCCTCTGTGGGTGAGCGGTCTTTTGGGCACGGTGGCCGCCGTTCCCGCCGTCCTGTTACTCATCATCTCGATTGCAGGTCTGTCACTCGCCGGAGCTCTCATGTGCGCCGTGATCGGTATCGCTCTGGTCTCGGCGGCGTTTACGGGCACCGCGATCGCACGCATGATCGGACACAGCCAGAACCGCTACGCCATGGCCGCCGTGGGCGGTATCGCCGCGGGCGCACTCACGGCACTTCCCCTTATGGGCAGCTTTGTCAGCGGCGTAGCCTTCGTCTTTACGCTCGGCTACGTCATCCAGATCATCTGGCGCAACGCCCGCCTCAAGCCGCAGCAGGCCGCCAATACTCCGGGCCTTCCTTCCGCCTAGCCGTCAACCACCACAAAGGGGACAGACACCTTTGCGGTGGTGCAGACCAACTCAATCCCTGTGCACCAAAAAGGGCACCGACCGCGATGGTCGGCGCCCTTTCTTGTTAGTCGCTATAAAGCTCGGCGCTTATTTGTTGACCTGACCGGCGCGGACTGCGGCCTTCTTGCGGTCGGTAGCATTGAGCAGACGCTTGCGCAGGCGGATGTTCTTGGGAGTAATCTCGACCAGCTCATCGTCGGCAATGTACTCCAGCGCCTCCTCCAGCGAGAAGGTGCGGGGCGGCACCAGCTGGACGGAGATATCGGAGGTCGAGGAACGCTGGTTGCCCAGGTTCTTGGTACGGGCGATGTTGACGACCATGTCGCCGGCCTTGCTGCGCTCGCCCACGATCATGCCCTCGTAGCACTCGGTACCCGGCTCAACAAACAGCTGGCCGCGCTCCTGCAGCGTGCCCAGAGCGTAGGCAACGGCTTTCTCGGTGGTCATGGAGATCATGGCGCCGTTCTGGCGGTTGCCGATCTCGCCGGCATAGGGGCCGTACTCCAGGAAGGTGTGGTAGAACACGCCCTCGCCGTGAGTGACGTTCATGATGCGGTTCTTAAGACCCATGATGCCGCGGGTCGGGATCTTAAACTCAAGGTGCGTCACGATGCCCGAGGTATCCATGCTCGTCATGATACCGCCGGAGGTGCCGAAGACCTCAACGACCTTGCCCGAGTACTCGTCCGGGCACTCGACGACGGTCTGCTCGACGGGCTCCATCTTGTTGCCGTTCTCGTCCTTCTTAAACAGAACGCGGGGACGACCGACCTGGAACTCAAAGCCCTCGCGGCGCATAGACTCCATCAGGACGGACAGGTGCAGAATGCCGCGGCCCGAGACCTCGACGCCGCTCTTGTCCTCGAGCTCCTCGATCTTCATGGTCACGTTGTTCTCGGCCTCGTTG
Source organism: uncultured Collinsella sp. (assembly GCA_900551625.1). Lineage (GTDB taxonomy): Bacteria > Actinomycetota > Coriobacteriia > Coriobacteriales > Coriobacteriaceae > Collinsella. The sequence continues at coordinate 2,945 of URWZ01000009.1, read as the reverse complement.
AACAGGCGCTCCTTGAGCTGACGGGCACCCACGATGTCGCCGTCGCGGCCGACGAGCGGGGAGGTCGAAGCCTCAAAGACGATGGACAGGGTCGGCGGGTCGATCTCGATGGGTTCGAGCTCAACGGGGTTCTCGGGATCGGTGTAGACATCGCCGATATCGGTGCGGTCGATGCCCACGACGGCGGCGATGTCACCGGCGCCGACTTCCTGGCACTCGGTGCGGCCCAGGTAGTCGAAGGTAAAGAGCTGCTTGACGGTAGCGGTAGCGCTGGAACCGTCGTTCTTGACGACCAGGATCTGATCGCCCTGGTGAATGGTGCCGGAGTACACGCGACCGATACCGATGCGGCCAACGAAGTTGGAGTGGTCGATGGTCACACATTGCATGGCCAGCGGGGCGTTCTCGTCAACCTCGGGCGCGGGCATGTCGTCAATAATCATATCGAGCAGCGGATACATGTCCATGTTGCCGTCGTTGGGGTCAAGGCGGGCAAAGCCATTCATGGCGCTGGCGTAGACCACGTGTTCCATGGCGAACTCAAGCTGGTCGTCGGTGGCGCCCAGGTCGGCCATAAGGTCCAGGCAGTCGTTGTAGGCCTTCTCGGGGTTGGCGCCCGGACGGTCGATCTTGTTGATGACGATCATGATCTTGAGGCCGGTGTCGATGGCGTGACGCAGCACGAAGCGGGTCTGGGGCATGGGGCCCTCAAAGGCATCGACCAGCAGCAGGGCGCCGTCGGCCATACGCAGCACGCGCTCGACCTCGCCGCCAAAGTCAGCGTGGCCCGGGGTGTCGATGACGTTGATCTTAACGTCCTTGTACTCGATAGAGATGTTCTTGGCGAGAATCGTAATGCCGCGCTCGCGCTCCTGGTCGTTAGAATCCAGGACGCGGTCCTCGACCTGCTGGTTGGCACGGAAGGCGTCCGTGGCACGCAGGAGCTTGTCGACCATCGTCGTCTTGCCGTGGTCGACGTGAGCGATGATGGCGATGTTCCTCAGATTGTCTACGCGCATGTAGTTCCCCTATCTTCTATCTATATACAACCGGCACGCGTATGCGACCCGCCCAGCAACACAACGCTCGGCGGGAATTTTGAGCCTTTTACCGAAAACTCGTTTATTTTAGCGATTTTAGATAAGAGGGGTTTCCTCGCCTGCAGGTTCAGGGTCGCTCCACATAAAACCATCGCCGGCGCCCATGCCCTCATACAGCACATATGCCGAAAAACCGCTCTCGAGCGTGGTCTCAAAGAAGCTCACGAGCAGAGCGTCATGGTAGCCGCCGTCAATCTCGACACAGCCGGTATAGCCGATGGCATAGCGAGCGATGCGGCCCAGCCCCTCGTCCTTAAGGCCCATCTTGTGCTCGGAGATAAAGTTGGTGGCAGCCTCGAGGCATGCCTCCTCGCCGTCCTCGTCGAGTGCCGCCAGATAGCGGTTGGACGCGGCGTCTTCGATCGCAACGACAACACCGGGGTTCTCACCAGCGGCCAGGTCGTCTAAAAATGCCCCGATGAGGTCGCACACCATGGCGTCGAGCTCGGCGGAGACGTTTCCGGCGTCCTGCATATCCTGTGCCATTTTTAGACCTTCCCATCGAGTCCGGCGTCGTTACATCTCTTGTGCCTCGGCAGCGATCTCGGCGGCGGCGTCGCGGGCGCGCATCATATCGGCGGCGCGCTTATCGAGTACCTTGATCTGGTTGGTCAGCATCACGGCATCGACCACGCCCCAGATGACCAAGCCCATCGAAATCGAAAACCCAAGCGCACCAACTGTACCACGAAGGCGCGAGGAGATTGCCGCGACAAGTGCGGAGACGGCAACCATCTTGATAAAGGAGGCACGGCGCTCGCGAAGCGTACGGGCCTGCGTCACATAGGCGATGCGTGCGGCCTCGGATGCCTCCGAGCGCATCTGGGCCTCGCGGGCAATGGCGGCGGCTTCGGCTGAAACGCCGCGACCCATCAGTGCATACTCCGTCTCATGGCTACTCGTCATTTAAAAATCATCGGGCGAGAGCGTATGGACGAACTCGTCGAACTTCTCAAATTCCTGCTCATCATCGACTTCCTCGGCAACCGGAGAGACGGTCCCCAGGCGGTTCATGATGTCGTCCTCAACAAACATGGGAGCATTGCTGCGCACGGCGAGGGCGATGGCATCGCTCGGACGCGCATCGATCCTATGCTCGTTGCTGTCGGCCAAAACAACGACCGTCGCATAGAACACGGGAGGCTCGGCACGGACAATCTCGATGCGCTCGAGTTTTGCATCCAGGGCATCAAGCGTGTCGAGCAGCAGGTCATGGGCGATCGGGCGCTCGGCACGACCGCTGTCGATACCGCGGCTAATAGCCGCAGCCTCAAACGAACCAGTTTGGATAGAAAGGGAGCGCAACGGCGCGGGGGAGTCCGATTTGCTGCAGCGCTCGCGAAGTACGATAAGCGATGGCACGGGACCGGCGGCCATGACGATGGTCTCTATGTCGACACGAACCATGGAACACCTCCGGTACGTAGCGGTTAACACGCGGCGCCTTCGCCGCATTGAATAGCTATACTACCCAATCTTTCGCACAGCACGCAAAACCAAAATGAGTTTTATCACACACAAGAAAAAAGCCCCGAGGCCATGCCTCGAGGCTCTTCACAGTTTTGATGGTGGACCTGACAAGATTCGAACTTGTGACCTCCCGGTTATCAGCCGGACGCTCTAACCAACTGAGCTACAGGTCCATCATGGTGGAGGTTAGGGGGATCGAACCCCTGACCTCAGGCTTGCAAAGCCCGCGCTCTCCCAGCTGAGCTAAACCCCCACGGAGACAGTAATAAACACCCCAGCGGCGACTCGGCTCTCGCTGGGGTGTTTATTGCGAAAGAAAGTGGTGGACCTGACAAGATTCGAACTTGTGACCTCCCGGTTATCAGCCGGACGCTC
>URWZ01000008.1 GCA_900551625.1 uncultured Collinsella sp. | reverse complement strand
CCGACCGTCTATCTGCGCTGGCTGACATGCGCTTCGGCTTTATCGGCGACGTGTGCGGGCGTTGCGTCGTCAAGCCGCACGAGAGCCGCGAGCACGTGCGTTCCGTCAAGATTGACCGCATCCTGACGGGTCGTTACACGGCCATTCCGGCGTTCCTGGTGATCATGGGTCTCGTCTTTTGGCTGACGTTTGGCGTGATCGGCGCGGCGTTGCAGGGACTCATGGAGGACGGCATCGCTGCCATCATCGCCTCGGCCGATGCGGGTCTCAAGGCGTTCGGCACCAACGACGTAGTGCGCTCGCTGGCTGTCGACGGCGTGCTTACGGGTGTGGGTAGTGTACTGACCTTCCTGCCGATTATCGTCGTGCTCTTCTTGTTCCTCTCCATTCTGGAAGACTCGGGCTACATGGCGCGCGTGGCCTTTGTCATGGATAAGGTATTGCGTCGCTTTGGCCTGTCGGGCCGCAGCTTTGTGCCCATGCTCGTCGGTTTTGGCTGTACCGTGCCGGCTATCATGTCGACCCGTACGCTCCCATCCGAGCACGACCGCAAGATGACCGTCATGCTCACGCCGTTCATGAGCTGCTCGGCCAAGTTGCCGGTCTACGGTCTGCTGTGCGGGGCGTTTTTCCCACAGGCGACGGTTCCCGCCATGGTCTCGCTCTATCTGATTGGCATTGCGGTTGGTTGCATCGCGGCTTTGGTGCTTAACCGCACGGCATTTAAGGGCGACCCGGTGCCGTTTATCATGGAGCTTCCCAATTACCGTCTGCCGAGCGTCAAGACGACGGTGATGCTGGCATGGGATAAGGCCAAAGACTTTATTACCAAAGCCTTTACCATTATCTTTGCTGCTACCGTGGTCATCTGGTTCCTTCAGACGTTCGACATTCGCTTTAATGTGGTCGCCGATCAGTCGCAGAGTCTGCTTGCGGGCCTCGGCAGCATCATCGCGCCGGCGCTGGCGCCGCTTGGCTTTGGCGATTGGCGCGCATCCACGGCGCTCGTCACCGGACTTATTGCCAAGGAGAGCGTCATTTCGACCCTCACCGTGCTTTTGGGCGCGACCTCGCCCGCGGCACTGTCGACCATGTTTTCGCCGTTCACCGCCTACGTGTTCTTGGTCTTTACGCTGCTGTACCCGCCTTGCGTGGCGGCAATCGGCGCCGTCAAGAGTGAGCTGGGCGCGCGCTATGCCGTTGCCGTGTTCGCGTTTCAGGTGACGGTCGCCTGGATCGTGGCGTTTGTCGTGCATTCGGCAGGTATATTGCTGGGGTTGGCTTAGTTATTTATTGACGGCGCAACCTCTGTGTATCGAATTGTTTTCGGCCCCGCATCTGTTGCTGACGGATGCGGGGCCGTTGCTATATAATCGCCTCCGCTCAAAACGATTGGAGACGTTATATATGACTCAGGCAAGGCAAGACGGCATCACGCTCAAGCAGTGGCTCCCGCTCATCGGACTCACCTGCTGCGCCTTCGTGTTCAACACGTCGGAGTTTATGCCCATCGGTCTTTTGACTGACATCGCCGCGTCGTTCTCGCTCACCGAGTCCCAAGCCGGCATCATGATCTCGGTCTATGCCTGGGGCGTCATGCTGCTGTCGTTGCCGCTCATGGTGTTCGCTTCGCGTTTCGAGTTTAAGCGGATGCTGCTGGGCGTGCTTGCCGTGTTCTCGCTCGGTCAGTTCCTGTCCGCTGTGGCGCCGACTTATCCCATCCTGGTCTGTGCGCGCCTGGTGGTCGCTTGCGCACATGCCGTGTTCTGGTCGGTCGCTTCGATTATGGCCTCGCGCCTGGTCGACACGCGCCACGGGGCGCTCGCCATCAGCATGATCGCTACGGGCTCGTCCATCGCGCAGATCTTTGGTCTGCCCCTCGGTCGCGCTATTGGCTTGGCCGTGGGCTGGCGCATGACGTTTGCCGTGGTCGGGGTCCTCTCGGCCATCGCGGTCGTCTACCAGGCGACCGTGTTCCCGGCCATGCCGGCGGGCGAGCGCTTTACCGTCAAACAGTTGCCCGAGCTGCTCAAGAACCCGCTCCTGATCGCGCTCTACGCGGTCACGGTTTTTATGGCGACCGGCTACTACGCGGGTTACAGCTATATCGAGCCCTTCCTGGCACAGGTCGCGCACGTCGACGCGGGCGCTATCACCATGACGCTGACGGCGTTTGGCTGCTCTGGTCTGCTCGGAAGCTGGCTGTTCGGCCGCCTGTTCGATGGGCATCGCTTCCCGTTCTTGGCTATCACGCTCTCCGGCGTGCCGGCGGCTCTGCTGCTTATGGCTCCTGCAGCCTCGGCGCTCGTGTTGGTGCTTGCCGTCTGCGCGCTATGGGGCTGCTGCGCCACGGCCTTCAATGTGGCGTTCCAGGCTGAGCTCATCAAGTACACGCCGGCGGATTCGTCGGCCGTTGCCATGTCGATCTTCTCGGGCCTGTTCAATCTGGGTATCGGCACGGGCACGGCGATTGGTGGCGCCGTGGTGTCGGGCCCCGGTATCGCCTGGATCGGCTGCGCGGGTGGCGCAATCGCCGCCGTGGGTGTCATCCTCGCCATCACGGTAATGTTCCCGGCCATTCGCCGCGCAAAGCCCGTTGCCTAATCACGTTTCCTCATCAGTTGCGGTGGAATAGTTCCTGTTTAAGGCCTCTGAAGGCCCAAGCAGGAACTATTCCACCGCAACTTATTTTGGGGAAGAGGATACAAGCCGGGCATACAATGGATGTCGTTGTGTTGAGCTTACCGGGAGGTTGCTATGTGGGCATACGAGACGACGTTCTATCAGATCTATCCGCTGGGCTTCTGTGGAGCTCCGCGCGAGAATGCCGCGCCCGTTGCCGAGGATGAGCTCGCCCAGGCTGCCAGCGTCGCGCCCAACCCCGATGCGCCCATCATGAAAATCGCCCAATGGGCCGACTACCTGCAAGAGCTCGGTATTGGCGCTGTGCTGATCAACCCGCCGCTCGAGTCTGATAGCCACGGCTATGATACGCGCAGCCTGCGCCATATCGACCGCCGCCTGGGTGGGGATGCCGATTTTGCCGCCGTATGCGAGACGCTGCACGCCCATGGCATCCGCGTGGTGCTCGATGCCGTCTTCAACCACGTCGGTCGCGGCTTTTGGGCCTTCCGTGATGTGCGGGAGCGCAAGTGGGACTCGCCCTACAAGGACTGGTTCCACATCAGCTTCGACGGTGACTCGTGCTACGGCGACGGCTTTTGGTACGAGGGCTGGGAGGGCCATTTTGAGCTTGTGAAGCTCAACCTGCAAAATCCCGCTGTGGTCGATTACCTGCTTGAGTCCGTGCGCCGCTGGGCCGAAGTCTTTGGCGTCGACGGTCTGCGCCTGGACGTCGCCTATATGCTCGATCGCGATTTTATGCGCCGCCTGCATACTTTTACCCGTGAGCTCAAGCCCGACTTTGTGCTGATCGGCGAGACGCTCCACGGCGACTACAACCAGATCATCAACGACGAGACGCTCGACTCCTGCACCAACTACGAGTGTTACAAGGGCCTTTACTCCAGCTTTAATTCGGTCAACATGTTCGAGATTGCCCATTCGTTGCATCGCCAGTTTGGCGGCGATCCGTGGTGCATCTACCGCGGCAAACACCTGCTGTCGTTTGTCGACAACCACGATGTGCCGCGCCTGGCGAGCATCCTTACCGACAAGTCTTGCCTACGCCCCGCCTATGGCATGCTGTTTGGCATGCCAGGCATTCCGTGCGTCTATTACGGTAGCGAGTGGGGAATTGCTGGCGAAAAGGGCGGCCCCGATGGCGACTGGGCGCTGCGACCTGCGCTCGATGAGCCTGCGCCCAACGAGCTGACGGCCTTTATCAAGCAGCTCGCGCACCTGCGCTCGGCAAACGACGCGGCGGCCCGTGCCCTCAACTATGGTGCCTATCGCAACGTGGTGATCCAGAACAAGCAGCTGCTGTTCGAGCGCGCCTGCGACGACGCGACGGTGCTTGTGGCGGTCAATGCCGTGAACGAGCCCTATACCTTTGGAGCCGGCGAACTCAACGGCTCCTTCGTCGACCTGCTTGCCGACGATGCGCCCACGGTCGAGCTGACGGGTGCCCTTGAGCTTGCACCCTACGAGGTGCGCTATCTGCTGAGGGCCTAGCTCGTGGCCGCGCCGGACGAGGGCTATCAACATATTGAGCATGGGTTTGAACCCGTGTTTGACGAGCGCTCGTGCGTTTTGGTGTTGGGGTCGTTTCCTTCGGTGCTCTCGCGTGCCAATGCCTTCTATTACGGCAATCCGCAGAACCGCTTTTGGCGCGTGATGGCCGCGTGCCTCGGTGTGCCCGTGCCGCCCAACGAGGGCGATCCTTTGGCAAGCGGTGAGCCCACGGCGCTCGATGCCTCGGTTGCTGCCAAGCGGGCCATGCTGCTGAACGGCGGCGTGGCCCTGTGGGACGTGATCGAGAGCTGTGACATTAAGGGCTCGAGTGACACGAGCATTCGCAACGTTGTGCCGGTACATGTCGAGCGCATTGCCGGCGCAGCTCCCATTGAGCAGGTGATATGCAACGGTGGTACAGCTGGTCGGCTCTACAAGCGCTACCTAAAAGAACGCACGGGGCTGTCGGCCATCGTTCTGCCGTCGACAAGTCCCGCCAATGCGGCATGGCGCCTGGAACGCCTTGTCGAGCGCTGGCGCGAGGCCGTTGACTGGGGCGCTCTGTAATTTAGATATCTGATTGGGCGCGGGTGCCGAGGCGTTTCATGATGGCATGCCAGATTGGTGCGGGCAGCGCGGGCTTGACGCGCACCATACCGTCGGCATCGACGCTACCGGCATTGCCACCGCCAAGCAGCTGCGCATGCTCAATGGAGCAGCCCATGCGCACAGCGCCCACAAGCTTATCCATCGCTTCCGAAAATGGTCGGCGCATGAGGCCCATGCGTGGGGAATGGCGAAGCGCTGCGATGCCGCTGCCGGCACAGACGACAACGCCGTCGCACCATGGCAGGTCACGTAGAATACATGCTCGGTACAGGCGGTCGAGGACTTCGTCCGCCTGCTTGGTGTTTTTGGACAGGGCTTGGACGATGACATAGACGCGCGCGTCTGTATTCTTAAGGCGATCGAGTATCTGCTCGACAGCGATCATAGCCTCATCATCAAATGCATCATCAACAGCGAGCACTATGCCATCGACTGCGCCGGCATCATCCGCCTCCAGGTCAACCGGGCGGGGGAGCGCGGTGTCGGAAAACTGTGCATAGGCGGCGATGGCATCCTGCAGGTCCCAAAGCAAAAACTCAAGATCGGCGCTATTGGGAACGCTGATATACGCAATGGTTTGCAGCGTTTTTGGTACATCGCCGTGCGCGGTTGACTCCATGCCGCCTCCTTTCCGGTTGGTTTCCGTTTAGGTTACACCGTCTGACGGCGCCCCGCCGCGCTATCCTAGTGCAACCCTTACGAAAGGAACGCCATGCGTCTGCCCATGAACACCTCGCTTGCCACGCTCAAGCCCTCCGGCATCCGCCGAATCAACGCGCTCGCCGCTCAGCATCCGGGATGCATTGCGCTTGCGCTCGGCGAGCCCGATTTTCCCACGCCCGATGTGATTAGCGCCGAGGTGACTGCTTCGTTGGACCGCGGCGACACGCACTATCCGCCCAACAACGGCCGCCCCGCCCTGCGCGAGGCGCTGTCTGCCTACATGGGGGACGCGGGCCTTACGTTTTCGGCCGACGAGGTCATCCTGACCGACGGCGCGACCGAGGCCCTGTCGGCAACATTCATGGCTATGCTCAACCCCGGCGACGAGGTCATCATCCCCACGCCGGCCTTTGGCCTGTACGAGAGCATTGTCGTGGCCAACCACGCCAAGGCGGTCTTTTTGGATACGGAGTCTGCGCAATTCCAGATTGACGAGGACGCACTTCGTGCTTGCGTGACGCCGGCGACCAAGGCCATCGTCATCTGCACGCCCAACAATCCTACGGGCTGCATTCTCAACGCGGCGTCGCTCGACGCCGTGGCACACGTGGCAGAGCAGGCGGGCATCTACGTAATCTGCGACGATGTATATAACCGCCTGGTCTACGTGGACGGCTACGAGCGATTTGCCCAGCGTCACCCGGAGCTTCGCAATCAGACAGTAGTTATCGAGAGCTTTTCCAAGCCCTGGGCCATGACCGGCTGGCGCTTGGGCTGGCTAGCAGCGGCAACTCCCGTTATCGCCGAGATCGCAAAGGCCCACCAATACTTAGTATCGAGCGCCGTTTCATTTGAGATGGACGCCGCAGCTCGAGCTCTGACCGTCGACCCCACCCCCATGCTCGAAGTCTACCGAGCTCGTCGCAAACGTGTACTCGCAGCCTTAAACGCCATGGGCCTCGACGTAGTGGAACCGGCGGGAGCCTTCTACGCCTTCCCCAGCATCAAACAATACGGCCTAACGAGCGAAGACTTCTGCATCAAAGCCATCAAAGAAGCCAACGTAGCCCTAGTCCCCGGAGACTGCTTCGGCACCGAAGGCCACATCCGCCTCAGCTACTGCGTCTCCGACAAAAATCTGGACGAAGGTCTCCACCGCCTGTCAACCTTCGTTTCAACCTTATAGCCCAACGGGACGCAACACATCAGCCCACCGACCCAAGCATTATGAGTGGGGGCGTCAGCCAACGAAAACCCGGGCTGCCCAAAGTCAACGCAGGCACGCGCCGCCGAAGGCCAGGCGCAAGGTTTTCGTAGATTCCGCACGAGCCGGAAAGCACTTAATGTGCTTTCCGAGCGAGCCCAGGACCTGACCGAGCGAAAACCTTGCGCCCGGCCTTCGGCGGCGCGGCTGGATGGTGGAATTGTGTGCAGCCAGGTTTTCCGTTGACCGACGCCGGGGTCCCCGCCATAATACTTTCGGTTCACGCACGAATCCGCTGCCAGAGACAGCCGGTGCAAACGGGCATCGCCCGCGAGCTTAATGGGATATCCCGCCAGCCGAGGTGGTCGAGTAGATATGTCTTCTCGCCCCCGTCGCTCATGCAGCGCGGGGGCTTTCTTTTTGGACATGCCCCCGTCACGTCCTTGTGGCGGACCGTGCCCGGAAAGAATTCGAGGAGGTGTAATTCATGCCCCAGCAGTACAAAATCGACAAGGTTGCAGAGATCGAGTCCCGTATCGCCGAGAACGCCGGTCTGTTCGTCGTCAACTACAACGGTCTGACGGTTAAGCAGGCTCAGGAGCTGCGTCATCAGCTTCGCGAGTGCGGCGCCGAGATGAAGGTCTACAAGAACAACCTGGTCAAGATCGCTCTCAAGAACCAGGAGCAGCCCGAGCTCGACGAGATCCTCGCCGGCCCCGTCGCTTATGTGTTCTACGAGACCGAGCCGGTCGAGGCCGCTAAGACCCTTAAGGACTTCTCCGCTAAGTCCAAGGGCGTCCTTGAGATCAAGGGCGGTATCTCCGACGGCAAGGTCGTTTCCGCTGATGATGTTAAGGCTATCGCCGAGCTGCCCACCAAGGATCAGCTTCTCGGCCAGATCGCCGGTCTCATCTCCGGTTTCGCTCGCGACATCGCTGTCTGCGTCAACGGCGTTTCCTCTGGTCTCGCTCGTTCGATCCAGCAGGTCTCCGAGCAGAAGGCAGCCTAGTCGCTGTTTTCACCCGCGGCGGCAACGCCGCACCCCTGACGCATTCGCGTCGTGTTTTAACTGATCTCCGTGCACAGACACGGAAACCGAAAGGACTTAGAAATGGCTAAGCTTACCACCGATGAGATCATCGATGCTCTTAAGGAAATGACCCTTCTCGAGGCTTCCGAGCTCGTTAAGGCTATCGAGGACACCTTCGGCGTTTCCGCCGCTGCTCCTGCCGCCGTTGTCGCCGCTCCCGCTGCTGGCGCTGCTGAGGCCGAGGAGAAGACCGAGTTTGACGTCGTGCTCGAGGGCTTCGGCGACAACAAGATCCAGGTCATCAAGGCCGTCCGTGAGCTCACCAACCTTGGCCTGAAGGAGGCTAAGGAGGTCGTCGAGGGCGCTCCCAAGGCTGTTCTCGAGGGTGCCAAGAAGGAGGACGCCGAGGCTGCCAAGGAGAAGCTCGAGGCTGCTGGCGCTGCTGTCACCCTCAAGTAATCAGGCTCTCTCGCCAGATTTCTTTGCAGACGGGGTTCGCATTGCGAGCCCCGTCTTTTTTGTTTTGGCCCCTCATCCCCATTACTCGGCACGCAGAACACCGTTGTCTTCGCCGTGCCAATCCCGTTACCGCTGGGGCGTAAAATTGCACCATTCGAGCAATAATTTGCGTTGACCTGCTGAAGAATTGCGTTTGCCTTACGGCGACGTATGTCTCCGGCGGTAAGATACTTCGGTATCGCAATTTGGTCTGCGGCCGCCGTGCCGCACGCACAGGGCGCGTCCTGCGCCTGCGAAAGGATCCTTGAATAATATGAAGGCAATCATCCCCGCCGCCGGTCTTGGCACGCGTTTTCTGCCTGGCACTAAGTGCACGCCCAAAGAGATGCTGCCGGTGCTCGACAAGCCGGTCATTCAGTATGTCGTTGAGGAGGCACTCGACCCCGAGGAGGTCGACGACGCCATCATCGTTACCTCTCCCGGTAAGCCCGAGCTGCTGAGCTACTTCCAGCCCGATCGCTCGCTCGAGAATCTGCTGCGCGAGCGCGGCAAGAACGCCTACGCCGACGCCGTCGCCCATGCGGGCGGTATGCCGGTTGACTTCCGTTATCAGTACGAGCCCAAGGGCCTCGGTCACGCCATTCGCTCTGCTGCCGACGCTGTGGCAGGGGAGAACTTCCTGGTTCTTCTGGGCGACTACGTTGTGCCCAACCGCGACATCTGCGACAAGATGCTGGCCGTCTCCAAGGAGCACGGTGGCGCTTCGGTTATCGCCGTTGCCGCGTGCGCTCCCGAGGAAGTCAGCCGCTACGGCGTCATCGCCGGCGATCGCGTGGGCTCTCTCGAGGGCTTTGAGAATGCCGCCGACGACGAGCCCGGTGCCGTTTGGCGCATCGGTGGTCTGGTCGAGAAGCCCGCTCCCGAGGCGGCTCCGTCCAACCTGTACATCGTCGGTCGCTACCTGCTGAGCCCGCTGGTCATGGACCTGCTGGCCGATCAGCAGGCCGGCAAGGGCGGCGAGATCCAGCTGACCGACGCCATGGCGCGTTCGCTCGATCGCGAGGCCATGTACGCTGTCGTCATCGACCCGCTGTCGGGTTACGATACCGGTACCCCGTCTGGCTGGATGGCTACCAACGCCCTCATGGCTGCAAACGATCCTCGCTTTGCCGGCGCCTTCTGGGACGCCATCGACGAGCGCGGCGGTTTGAAGCGCAAATAAGCCTTTCGGGCATCGACATTTACGGGTGCGGACTTCGGTTCGCGCCCGTTTTTTATAAGAGCTGCGATTGCTAGCCCTCTGTTCACAGAAAATATATGAACAGGTGTTCGATGCACATCCATCTACCTGCATGTTTTCTGTCGAAAAACTTTGCTACTCCAAAAACTCAATCACGTCAAGGCTTTTCTTGCTCAACGGTCGGTACCTGATAAACTATTAGGTTGCGATAACTGGCGAAGCTATGCCTCGCCAATCCACCGAGCATTTCCGTGAAGGAGGAAAAACCTGGTGACCTACGCATACACTGCCACTGAGCGCAAGCGCGTCAGCTTCGGGAAAATCCCGGAGGCCATGGAGCTCCCCAACCTTATCTCTGTTCAAAGGGAATCCTTTGAGCGTTTTAAGGACGAGGGCCTTCGTGAGGCGTTCAAGGAATCCAGCCCCATCCAGAGCCAGAACCATGTTCTCGAGGTTACCTTCGGCGAGCATCAGTTCGGCGACCCCGCGCACACCGTCGAGGAGTGCCGCGAGAAGGACATGACCTATCAGGCTCCGCTTCTGACCGACGTCCGTCTCACTAACAAGGAGACCGGTGAGATCAAGGAGCAGCTCGTCTTTATGGGCGACTTCCCCATGATGACCGATCAGGGCACCTTTATCATCAACGGTACCGAGCGTATCGTCGTCTCCCAGCTCGTCCGTTCCCCGGGCGTGTACTACAGCTCCGAGATGGATTCGGGCAAGCAGATCTACAAGGCTCAGATCATCCCGTCCCGCGGTGCCTGGCTCGAGTTTGAGGTCGACAAGCGCGACCAGCTCATGGTCTCCATCGACCGTAAGCGCAAGCAGAGCGCCACGATGTTCCTGCGCGCCCTTGGCATCGCCGTCACCAACGACGATATCATCGAGCTGCTCGGCAACTCCGATGTGATCAAGCGCACCCTCGAGCGCGATACCGCCCTTACCCGCGAGGATGCTCTTATCGAGATCTACCGTCGCCTGCGCCCGGGCGAGCCTCCCACCGTGGATGCTTCCCGCAGCCTGCTCGAGGGCCTGCTCTTCAACCCGCAGCGCTACGATCTGGCCCGCGTCGGTCGCTACAAGGTCAACAAGAAGCTCAATCTCACCACCGAGGAAGAGGTCACGGTGCTCACCGACGAGGATATCGTCGCGACGCTGCGCTACCTGCTGTCCCTCGCTGCTGGCGAGCAGGGCTTCAAGGTCGACGACATCGACCACTTTGGCAACCGCCGCATTCGCACCGTCGGCGAGCTCGTCGCCAACCAGTTCCGTATCGGCATGAGCCGTATGGAGCGCGTCGTCCGTGAGCGCATGAGCTCCCAGGACATCGACGAGATCACCCCGCAGTCGCTCATCAACATCCGTCCGATCGTGGCCTCTATCAAGGAGTTCTTTGGTTCCTCGCAGCTCTCGCAGTTCATGGACCAGGCGAACCCCCTGACCGGTCTGACCCACAAGCGCCGTCTGTCCGCACTCGGCCCTGGCGGTCTTGCCGGCCACAAGTCGGGCTCCAGCCGCCGCACCAACGTGCCGACGGCCGTCCGCGACGTTCACAACTCGCACTACAGCCGCATGTGCCCGATCGAGACCCCCGAAGGCCCCAACATCGGCCTGATCGGCTCGCTCGCCCTCTACGCCCGCGTCAACGAGTACGGCTTCATCGAGGCTCCGTTCCGTCGCGTCGAGAACGGCGTTGCCACCGACCAGATCGACTGGATGACCGCTGACGAGGAAGAGAAGCACGTCATCGCGCCGGCCAACACGCCGCTCGATCCCAAGACCAACGAGTTCATCACGACCGATGCCGAGGGCAAGATCGTTCGTCCGCATACCGTGATCGCCCGTACCCGCGACTTCGACGGCTCCTTCGGCGCTCCCGCCGACGTGCCTGTCGAGGACGTCGACTACATGGACGTCTCGCCGCGTCAGATGCTCTCCGTCGCAGCCACGCTGATTCCGTTCCTCGAGCACGACGACGCCAAGCGTACGCTCATGGGCGCCAACATGCAGCGTCAGGCCGTGCCGCTGGTTCACCCCGCCGCTCCCTATGTCGGTACCGGCATGGAGCGTCGCGCCGCCCTGGACTCTGGCGAGGTTACCCTGGCCAAGAACGCCGGCGAAGTCATCTATGCCGACGCCTCCAAGATTATCGTCAAGCACGCCGGCGGCATGGACGAGTATCACCTGGCCAAGTACCAGCGCTCCAACCAGTCCACCTGCATCAACCACCGTCCGCTTGTGCGCGTCGGTGACACCGTTGAGCAGGGCGAGCCTCTGGCCGACGGTCCTTCGACCGATCATGGCGAGCTCGCACTGGGCCAGAACCTCACCGTGGCCTACATGCCGTGGGAAGGCTTTAACTACGAGGACGGTATCGTCGTGTCCGAGCGCCTGGTGGCCGAGGACCTGCTGACGACCATCAATATCACCCGTCACGAGATCGACGCCCGCGACACCAAGCTCGGCCCCGAGGAGATCACTCGCGAGATCCCGAACCTCTCCGAGGACATGCTTGCCAACCTCGACGAGGACGGCATCATCCGCATCGGCGCCGAGGTCGGCCCTGGCGACATCCTGGTCGGCAAGGTCACGCCTAAGGGCGAGAGCGCTCTGACCGCCGAGGAGCGCCTGCTGCGCGCCATCTTCGGTGCCAAGGCCCACGACGTCCGCGACACCTCCCTTAAGATGCCTCACGGCGCTTATGGCCGCGTCATCGACGTCGTCCGCTTTAGCCGCGAGAACGGCGACGACCTGGCCCCCGGCGTCAACGAGCAGGTGCGCGTCTACGTCGCCCAGCGTCGTAAGATCCAGCAGGGCGATAAGATCGCCGGTCGCCACGGCAACAAGGGCGTTATCTGTAACGTTCTGCCGGTCGAGGACATGCCCTACATGGCTGACGGTACCCCGATCGACGTTATCCTCAACCCGCTGGGCGTTCCTTCGCGTATGAACGTCGGTCAGCTGCTCGAGTGCCACCTTGGCTGGGCTGCTGCCTGCGGTTGGGATACCGAGCAGGCCGACTCCGACAAGTACGTCCCCGGTCCGTTCTTCACCGCCACGCCCGTCTTCGACGGCGCCAAGGAGGACGAGATCGCCGAGGTCATCCGTCGCGCCAACAAGAACATGCTCAACAAGGCCACCGCTGCCTTTGGCGATCACATGCGCCCCGAGTTTGTCACCCAGCTTGACGAGCGCGGCAAGACCCGCCTGTTCGACGGCCGCACCGGCGAGGAGTTCCGCGAGCCCATTACCGTGGGTACGTCCTACATCCTCAAGCTCGGCCACATGGTCGACGACAAGATCCACGCCCGTTCGACCGGCCCTTACAGCCTGGTTACCCAGCAACCGCTGGGCGGCAAGGCTCAGTTCGGCGGCCAGCGCTTCGGCGAGATGGAAGTTTGGGCACTGTACGCATACGGTGCTGCCAACGTCCTGCAGGAGATCCTGACCGTCAAGTCCGACGATACCGTGGGCCGCGTCAAGACCTACGAGTCCATCGTCAAGGGCGAGAACGTCCCGGTTCCGGGTATCCCCGAGTCCTTCAAGGTTCTCGTCAAGGAGATCCGTTCCCTCGCACTGGACATCGAGCCCATGCACGATGCCGACGAGGACGCCTCCGCCCCTGTGACCGCCGAGGAGACCTCTGCTCTCGACGACCTGGCTGCGCTCGCCGGCGTTGACACCGACGTCGAGGCCCAGGATGCCGAGACCGCCGAGGCACCCGAGGCTGTCGCCGCCACGACCACTGATAAGGAGTAGTTGACTGTGGCAGATTTCGAAGCTACTGATTTTGACTCGGTAAAGATCTCCCTTGCCTCCGCCGACCAGATCCGTTCCTGGTCGCACGGTGAGGTCAAGAAGCCGGAGACCATCAATTACCGTACCCTCAAGCCCGAGAAGGACGGCCTGTTCTGCGAGAAGATCTTCGGTCCCGCCAAGGACTGGGAGTGCTCCTGCGGCAAGTACAAGGGCATCCGCTTTAAGGGCATCGTCTGCGAGCGCTGCGGCGTCGAGGTCACCTCGGCCAAGGTTCGTCGCGAGCGCATGGGTCACATCGAGCTCGCCGCTCCCGTGTCCCACATCTGGTACTTCAAGAGCCCCACGAGCTTCCCGATGAGCCGTATGCTCGACATCAAGTCCAAGGACCTCGAGAAGGTTCTGTACTTTGCCAGCTACATCATCACCGAGGTCGACTACGAGGCTCGCGAGGCCGACGCTGACGACCTGCGCGAGGAGCTCGCCGCCGATCTGGAAGAGATCGATGCCGAGTGCGCCCGCCAGATCGAGTCCCTCAAGGAGCAGGGCAACCCCGAGAACTTTGACGAGTTCTCCGACGAGGAGCCGCTGACCCCCGAGGAGATCGCCTCTGACATCGTCGACATCGAGGAAGAGTGCAAGGACGAGAAGCAGCTCCGCACGGACGCCTTCAACGCCTTCATGAAGCTCACCGAGCGCGACCTCATCTCCGATGAGCCGCTGTTCCGCGAGATGACCCGTTACTACTCCATGTACTTCAAGGGTGGTATGGGTGCCGAGGCCGTCCGCGACCTGCTCGCTGCCATCGACCTCCCCTCTGAGGCCGAGAAGCTCAAGGCCATCATCGCCGACGAGGATTCCCAGAAGCAGAAGCGCGAGAAGGCCGTTAAGCGCCTCGAGGTCGTTGACGCCTTCCTGAAGGGCGGCAACAGCCCCGCGAACATGATCCTGGATGTCATCCCGGTCATTCCGCCCGATCTGCGCCCGATGGTCCAGCTCGACGGCGGCCGCTTCGCCGCGTCCGACCTCAACGACCTGTACCGTCGCGTGATCAACCGTAACAACCGACTCAAGCGCCTGCTCGACCTGGACGCCCCTGCGATCATCGTGAACAACGAGAAGCGCATGCTCCAGGAGTCCGTGGACGCCCTGTTCGACAACGGCCGTCGTGGTCGCCCGGTCTCTGGCCGTGGCGGTCGCCCGCTCAAGTCGCTCGCTGAGGCCCTCAAGGGCAAGCAGGGTCGTTTCCGTCAGAACCTGCTGGGCAAGCGTGTCGACTACTCCGGCCGTTCGGTAATCGTTACCGACCCCAAGCTGCTGCTGCACCAGTGCGGTCTGCCCAAGACCATGGCGCTGGAGCTCTTCAAGCCCTTCGTCATGAAGCGCCTGGTCGAGCTCGGCAAGGTCGAGAACATCAAGGGCGCCAAGCGCGCTATCGACCGCGGTGCCACCTTTGTGTGGGATATCCTCGAAGAGGTCATCGACGGTCGCGTCGTGCTGCTCAACCGTGCACCGACCCTGCACCGTCTGTCCATCCAGGCCTTTGAGCCGGTGCTGGTCGAGGGCAAGGCTATCCACCTGCACCCGCTGGTCTGCTCGCCCTTCAACGCCGACTTCGACGGCGACCAGATGTCTGTCCACGTGCCGCTGTCCAGCCAGGCTCAGGCCGAGGCTCGCGTGCTCATGCTCTCTGCGAACAACCTGCGCTCGCCGGCATCCGGCAAGCCGGTTAACATCCCTTCGCAGGACATGATCATCGGTGTGTACTACCTCACCCAGGTCCGCGACGGTCTGCCGGGCGAGAACCACGTGTTCGCCAGCTTCGACGACGCGCTGCACGCCTATGACTGCCGTTCCGAGGTCGACATGCAGGCCAAGATCCAGGTTCGCGTGTCCGCTGCCGATGCCAACGTCATCAACGAGGACGGCACCCGTATCTTCCGCGTCAAGAACGGCAAGAACGAGTTCGTCGACTACGACGTTACCGGCAACAAGACCGCGCGCTTCGAGACCTCTATCGGCCGCATCATCTTCAACCGCCAGTGCCTGCCCGAAGACTATGAGTTCATGAACTACAAGATGGTCAAGGGCGATGTGGCCAAGCTGGTTGCCGACTGCTGCGATCGTTACCCCGAGGCCAAGGTCGGCCCGATCCTCGACGCCATCAAGTACTCCGGCTTCCACTACGCTACCCGCGCCGGCCTCACCATCTCGGTGTGGGACGCTCTCATCCCTGCCGAGAAGCAGGAGCTGCTCGATCGCGCCCAGGCCAACGTCGACCAGATCAACGAGTACTTCGAGGAGGGCTTCATCAACGAGACGGAGCGCCACATCGAAGTCGTTAACGAGTGGACCGCTTGTACCGACAAGGTTGCAGCGCTCATGCTCGACTTGTTCGACGAGGAGAACCCGCTCTATATGATGGCCGACTCCGGCGCCCGTGGTTCTAAGACCCAGCTGCGTCAGCTCGGCGGCATGCGTGGCCTGATGGCAGACATGTCCGGCGAGACGATCGACCTTCCCATTAAGGCGAACTTCCGCGAGGGCCTGCTGCCGCTCGAGTACTTCATTTCGACCTACGGCGCCCGTAAGGGCCTGGTCGATACCGCATCCCACACCTCGGACTCTGGTTACCTGACCCGTCGTCTGGTCGACGTGGCCCAGGACGTCATCGTCCGCGAGGAGGACTGCGGTACGCACGAGGGCGTCACCTACAACCTCATCATCCCCGGCACCACCGACCTCAACACCGACCTCGTCGGCCGTTGCTTCATTGAGGACGTCGTGGCTCCCGATGGCACCGTGCTCTTTGAGCAGGACGGCTACATCGAGAAGGTCGCCGACATCCAGAAGATGGTCGATGCGGGCCTCAAGAAGGTCAAGCTTCGCGCGCTGCTCACCTGCCGCTCCAAGTACGGCGTGTGCCAGAAGTGCTACGGCTGGGATCTTTCCACCCGTCGTCCGGTCGCCATCGGTACCGCGGTCGGCATTATTGCCGCCCAGTCCATCGGTGAGCCCGGTACGCAGCTTACGATGCGTACCATTCACTCCGGCGGCGTCGCTGGCGTCGACGATATTACGCAGGGCCTGCCTACGGTCAGCCGTATGTTCGATATCGTCGGCAACGTCAACGAGAAGATTCTGGGTCGCGAGGCCGAGCTGGCTCCGTACTCCGGTCACCTCTCGATTAAGCCCGAGAAGTCCGAGTACGTGCTGACGCTCACCGACTCCGAGGACCACACCCGTGTTCTCGACGAGCGTCGCGTCCCCGCTTCGGTGCGCTTTATGCCCGAGATCGAGGACGGCTGCGAGGTTCGCGCCGGCGACCAGATCACCAAGGGCTTCGTCAACTTCCGCAACCTGCGCAAGCTGACCGACATCGAGTCGACGATGCACACCTTCGTCGAGAGCGTCAAGGACGTCTACACCAGCCAGGGCGTCGACCTGAACGACAAGCACATCGAGGTGCTCGCACGTCAGATGCTGCGTCGCGTTCAGATCACCAACCCCGGTGACTCCAAGTACCTGCTTGGTCAGTACGTCGACCGCTACGAGTTTGCTGACGAGGTCGAGCGCGTTGCCCGTCTGGGCGGTCAGGCTCCCGTGGCCGAGCCCGTCATCCTGGGTACGCTCAAGGTCGCGTCCAACATCGACTCCTGGCTGTCGAGTGCTTCGTTCATCCGTACCGCCGGCGTCCTTACCGAGGCTGCCATCGAGGGCAAGGTCGACCACCTGCTCGACCTTAAGTCCAACGTCATCGTCGGTAAGAAGATCCCGGCTGGTACCGGCCTCAAGCCGTACGCCAACGCCAAGCTGACGTATCGTACGGCCGACGGCTACGTGGACATCGACGGCCCGGCTTCGCCCAACGCCAAGTCGCTGCCCGAGTGGGCTCCTGTGGAGCTCAAGGACCTGGACGAGCAGCTCCCGCAGCAGCTCGACTGGGCCGGCTACGACGAGTTCGGTGGTGCTGACGGTTCGTTCACCCGCAACGGCCACACCATCTCCGCCGAGAAGGCTCGCCTGTACCTGTTCGACGACCTGGGCGTGTCGCAGCGCTGGACCAACAAGTTCAGCGAGGTCGGCATCGAGACGGTCGGCGACCTGGTCGGCAAGTCCGAGGAGGATCTGCTGCGCATCGATGGTATCGGTGCCAAGGCGATCGAGGAGCTTCGTGACGGCCTGGAGGCCCACGACCTGCTCTACATCCTCGAGAACAACGACGACGTTGCCGACGAGGAAGACCTCTCGCAGCTGCTGCAGATGGTCTTTAGCCCCGACGGTCCGGACGATATCCTGCTGGGTACCTCCGCTCCGACGCATCACGCCGACGCCGACGAGGAGCTCCTGGGCGCCCCGATCGACGACAAGAAGGCTCCCGCCAACGGTGCCATCAACGAGGACATGGCTTCCCTCGACGAGCTGCTCAACCAGCTCGTGGACACCGACGACGCCGAAGAGGCCAAGGACAACGACGAGGAGTAATTTCCTAGTACGTTAACCGTCCTTCCAAAGACCCGTTTCCCAACAGGGAAGCGGGTCTTTTTTTGATGAGGAACGTTGCCCCGACGAGTATGTTGGATTCCCGGTCCGGG